>NZ_CBDRFA010000063.1:0-50916 GCF_965343085.1 Nocardiopsis synnemataformans
CGCGGTGACCGAAAGGGTTCACCACTCCAGCACTGACCAGCGTGATCTTGTACTTATAGCGCGCCTCGAACGTCCAACCTCGCTATAGGTACAAGATCATCACGGAGGAAACCCCCTGGTTCACACCAGCAACATCTAGTCCCAGTCCAGGCCGCCGCCGGTCTGGTATTCGATGACGCGGGTCTCGAAGAAGTTCTTCTCCTTCTGGAGGTCCATCATCTCGCTCATCCACGGGAACGGGTTCTCCGTCTCACCGAAGATGGGCGCCAGGCCGATCTGCTCGGCGCGGCGGTCGGTGATGAAGTGCATGTACTTCTCGCACAGCTCCGAGTTGAGGCCGAGCACGCCGCGCGGCATGGTCTCGCGGCCGTAGGCCACCTCCAGCTCGCAGGCCTCGGTGAGCATCTGCCGGACCTCGGCCTGGAACTCCTCGCTCCACAGGTGCGGGTTCTCGATCTTGATCTGGTTGATCACGTCGATGCCGAAGTTCAGGTGGATCGACTCGTCGCGCAGGATGTACTGGTACTGCTCGGCGATGCCGACCATCTTGTTGCGGCGGCCCAGCGACAGGATCTGCGCGAAGCCGGTGTAGAACCACATGCCCTCGAAGATCACGTAGAAGGCCACGAGGTCGCGCAGGAAGGCCTGGTCGGCCTCCGGGGTGCCCGTGCGGAACTCGGGGTCCTCCAGGTTCTGCGTGTACTTGAGCGCCCAGGCGTCCTTGGCGGTGATCGAGGGGACCTCGCGGTACATGTTGAAGAGCTCGCCCTCGTCCAGGCCGAGGCTCTCGCAGATGTACTGGAAGGTGTGGGTGTGCACCGCCTCCTCGAAGGCCTGGCGCAGCAGGTACTGGCGGCACTCGGGGTTGGTGAGCTGCCGGTACACGGCCAGCACGATGTTGTTGGCCACCAGCGACTCGGCGGTGGCGAAGAAGCCGAGGTTGCGCTTGAGCATGAGGCGCTCGTCCTCGGTCAGCCCGTCCCTGGACTTCCACAGCGCGATGTCAGCCTGCATGGCGACCTCGGTGGGCATCCAGTGGTTGTTGCAGCCCGCGAGGTACTTCTCCCACGCCCACGTGTACTTGAGCGGGAGCAGCTGATTGACGTCGGCGCGGGCGTTGATCATCGCCTTGTCGTCGACGTTGACGCGCTCGGCGTCGCGCTCGATCTCACCGAGGCCGCTGGTGGCGTTCGCGCTGTTCTCGGAAACTGCGGTCATGCTGGGGTTTCTTCCGTTCTCCGGACGTACCGGAAGGGTCGTGGCTGGGTGGAGGTGCCGGACGCCTCCGCGGCCCGGGGCCCGCCGGAGGGCGGGGGCGGCGTCGCGCCGCCCCCGCCCTCCGGCCGCCGCACGGGGTGCGCGGCCGCCGGGACGGCGGTGCTACTGGCAGGCCTCGCACTCGGGGTCGTCGATCGAGCAGGCCTGGCCGTCGATGATCTCGAACTCGTCCTCGTCGGCCGCGCCGCCGGTGGCGGGCCCCGGGTTCGGGGACGGGCTCGGCGCCGGGCTCGGGCTGGGCGCTGGGCTCGGCGTCGGGGACGGGCTCGGCGCGGGCGACGCGGCCGGGGCCGCCGGGGCGGCCGGGGCGGCGGGGGTCGCGGCGACCGCGTTGAGGCGGCCGTCGGTGCCCTTGAGCGTGCTCTTCTCCACGTGGGTGGCGCTCTGCGAACGCAGGTAGTAGGTGGTCTTGAGACCGGAGCGCCACGCGCGGCGGTACAGCGAGTCCAGCTTCCTGCCGCTGGGGGCCGCCATGTACAGGTTCAGCGACTGGGCCTGGTCGATCCACTTCTGGCGGCGCGAACCGGCGTCCACCAACCACTCGGGGTCGACCTCGAACGCGGTGGCGTAGAGGGCCTTGAGGTCGGCCGGGACGCGCTCGATGGCGCCGAGGCTGCCGTCGTGCATCTTCAGCGCGGAGACCATGTCGTCGTCCCACAGGCCGCGGGCCTTGAGGTCGCGCACCAGGTAGGGGTTGACCACGGTGAAGTCGCCGGACATGTTCGACTTGACGTACAGGTTGCGGTAGACCGGCTCGATCGACTGGCCCACGCCGGTGATGTTGGCGATGGTCGCGGTCGGGGCGATGGCCATGACGTTGGAGTTGCGCATGCCCGTGGCCTTGACGCGCTCGCGCAGCGAGTCCCAGTCCAGGGTCTCGCCCCGGTCCATGTCCAGGTCGCCGTCGCGCGACTCGGCCAGCAGGCGCAGCGAGTCGATCGGCAGCACGCCCTGGCTCCACAGCGAGCCCTCGAAGCTCTCGTAGGAGCCGCGCTCACCGGCCAGCTCCATGGAGGCCTCGATGGCGTAGTAGCTGATCAGCTCCATGCTCTCGTCGGCGAAGGTCACCGCGCCCTCGGAGGCGAACGGCGTGCGCAGCTTGAACAGGGCGTCCTGGAAGCCCATGAGGCCCAGGCCCACGGGGCGGTGGCGCATGTTCGCGCGGCGCGCCTCGGGGATCGTGTAGAAGTTCACGTCGATGACGTTGTCGAGCATGCGCACGGCGGTGCGGACGGTGCGGCGCAGGCGCTCAGCGTCCAGGCCGTCCGGGCCCGTGTGCTGGGCCAGGTTGACCGAGCCCAGGTTGCAGACCGCGACCTCGTCGGCGCTGGTGTTCAGGGTGATCTCGGTGCACAGGTTGGAGGAGTGCACCACGCCGACGTGCTGCTGCGGCGAGCGCAGGTTGGACGGGTCCTTGAAGGTGATCCACGGGTGCCCGGTCTCGAACAGCATGGTCAGCATGCGCCGCCACAGGTCGACGGCCGGGAGGGTCTTGGAGACCTTGATCCGGCCCGCAGCGGCCTCGGCCTCGTAGTGGGCGTAGGCCTCGGCGAACTCGGCGCCGTACTTGTCGTGCAGGTCGGGGACCTCGTCGGGCGAGAACAGGGTCCAGGTGCCGCCCTGCTCCACGCGCTGCATGAACAGGTCCGGAACCCAGTTCGCGGTGTTCATGTCGTGGGTGCGGCGGCGCTCGTCACCGGTGTTCTTGCGGAGGTCGAGGAACTCCTCGATGTCGATGTGCCAGGTCTCCAGGTAGGCGCACACCGCGCCCTTGCGCTTGCCGCCCTGGTTGACCGCGACGGCGGTGTCGTTGGCGATCTTCAGGAACGGCACGACGCCCTGGCTCTTGCCGTTGGTGCCGCGAATGTGCGAGCCCAGGCCGCGCACCGGGGTCCAGTCGTTGCCGAGGCCGCCGGAGTACTTGGACAGCATCGCGTTGTTGCTGATGCCGTGGAAGATGGCCTGGAGGTCGTCGCCCACGGTGGTGAGGAAGCAGGAGGACAGCTGCGCCCGCACGGTGCCCGAGTTGAACAGGGTGGGCGTGGAGGCCATGAAGTCGAACGAGGACAGCAGCTCGTAGAACTCGATGGCGCGGGCCTCGCGGTCGTCCTCGTTGAGGGCCAGACCCATGGCCACCCGCATGAAGAACGCCTGCGGCAGCTCGTAGCGCACCTCGTCGCTGTGCAGGAAGTAGCGGTCGTAGAGGGTCTGGATGCCCAGGAAGGTGAACTGCTCGTCGCGCTCGGGTCGCAGCGCGGCGCCCAGGCGGGCCAGGTCGAACCTGGCCAGCGCCGGGTCGAGCTGGCCGAGGTCGATGCCGCGGCCGACGTAGGCGGCGAGGTAGGCGGCGTAGCGCTCGCCCATCTCGGACTGGCCGGCGGCGTCGGGGACGCCGCTGATGAAGGTGAGGGCCTCGCGGCGCAGCTTGTCCAGCAGCAGGCGGGCGGCCACGTAGGAGTAGTCCGGGTCGACCTCCACGAAGCTGCGGGCGGCCATGACCAGGGCGAGTTCCACCTCGGCGTCGGAGATGCCGGGGTAGAAGCCGCGACGGGCCTCGGTGAGGACCTTCTCCGCCGAAACACCGGTGAGCCTCGCACAGGCCTCGGCTACGACGTGCTCGATCCGGTCGACGGCGGCGGGGGGGGTGCCGTCCTTGCTGGACCGAACGGATGCGGGCACGGCCTCGACGTCAAGGGTCATACAGCGGCTCCAACCTCGATAGAAGAGTCCCGGCGGGGAGGGGACGAGAAGCGAGGGTCGCGCGGCGCTTCCGGCGGACCGGCGCACTGGGTGCGCGCGGTCGTCTGGCCGGCGGGCCGCGGCGGCTCGTTCTCGAAGCCCCGTCGTCGGCACACACTCAGGTGTGCATCACCGGTGGCGGGTGCGCGGGGACCATGGCACCGGGGGTCCGCGGGGGTTCCCAGTGCCTGTGAAGGCCTCTTCTTCCACTCACCGCTGCGGGGACGGCCCGGCTCGTGTCGGGTCCCCTCTGCCTCACCCCGGAGGGTGAACCACCAGCGGGAGAGATACTACATCTAGGGGATGGTGCGTTGGAACACCGCAAGATGATGGCGTGTCATCGATTTCTCAGGTTCTTCGACGGTTGTCGAACACACCCCGGAGGCGTGGTATGAGGGGCTCTCGGGGGCCCGTCGGCGCGGGGGCTGAGCACCCCGCAGGGGCGGTCCTGAGGCGACCCGACACAGCCTAGGTCGTCGCCGGGGCCGCCCGTACCCGGGACGCCCCGTGCCACCGCCCCAGTCGGCCCGCAACGCCCGCGCACGGCGGCCGGACGGCTTCGCGGAACCTGGCGTACCCGGTCGTGCGGCCGCGACCGCCGGGCGCTCCGGAAAAGCGCTTCGGCCGGGGGCGGCCCGGGCGTGTCGCGGCCTCCGGCGGGGAAACGTCGGAAACCTCACTCGCCCCGGTCCGCGCGGGCCGCGGAAGGCGGACGGGCGCGGCGCGGGGAGGCACGCCGCGGCCCTCACCCAGCGTCGAGCCGACGGTCCAGGGCGTCCTCGTCCAGGCCCAGGTCGACGCGGACGCGGAACCGGATCCGCAGCAGCTCCAGGAACAGGTCGTGGACGTAGGGCGAGGCGTCCAGGCCGAGGAAGCGGTGCGCGCCGACCGTGGCCCACCGTTCGGCGCCCTCCAGGTCGTCGTGCGCGTACAGCGCCTCGGCGACGTGGATGTAGGTCTGGAGCCCCGGGGGCTCCTCGCCCTCCAGGCGTTTGAGGTGGGCGTAGGCCTGCCCGACCTCGTTCAGTTGCAGCAGCGCCCCGGCGCTGAGGGCGCGCGCGTCGATCACCGTGGGCCCGCCGTCGTCGATCGCCCGCTGGTAGGCCGAGCAGGCGCGCTCGAACTCCTGGGCGATCTCCCACTGCTCCCCCGCGCGCACGAACAGCTCCGTGCGGGAGATCTCACTTCCGGCGTCGACCCGGTTGGCCAGGTCCATGAGTTGGGCGGCGACCCGTCCGTGCTCACCGGACCGGACGGCGTGGAATTCCAAACGGTCGAGTTCTGCCGTCGTCACGTGGGTCAACCGCATCGCCCCATCCCCTACTCGCACTCCCCGCGCAAGGCTGTCAGGGCCTGGCACGCTCCAGTGCCTGCCAGAACCCCTGGCGCAGTCCGTCCCGGACCTCGTCACGCAACAGGTGGTCGATCGGCAGCGAGGAACCCTGGAGCAGACGCGCCTCCAGGTCGGAGGGCATCCGGGGCCTGCGGGCGAGGACGGCCTCGACCCACAGGGCGGGTGCCTCGCGGGCGATCGACTCCGCGAAGTCGTTCCCTTCTTTGTGCGCAACATGCACCGCTTCGTCAACGGTATGCGTGGCGGGGCGCGTCTGCTGGGGATATCCAGGACTGGGACGCGGTTCCCGGTAGTCGCCGGTGCCGAACCGGCTGTCGTGTTCGGGACCAGTAGGCCGCGGTCCCCCGTAGGAGGGGGCCGCCGCACCGCGTTGGGCGGTGTCAGTTTCCGTACTGGTCCCATAGGTAGGGTTTGCGTCGTTCGCACCCCCGAAACCGGGGTTGTCCCCCGGGCCGAACCTGGGGTCCTGGGGCGGTGCGCTCCTCTGCGGTGGCGCGTGCCCCGGCTGGCCGTGTCCTGGTTGCCCGTGCCCCGACTGGCCGTGTTGGCCCGGCTGACCGTGTTGACCCGGTTGCAGGGACTGCCCGTCCTGGGAGAACGAGCGCTGCGGCCCGGTTCCGCCGGCGAAGGACTGCTGTGGTCCGGTCCCGCTGGCGAAGGACTGCTGCGGCCCCGTCATGTGCTGCTGTGGAGGCGGCGCCTGTCTCGCCGGCAGCCCGTAGCCCGTCTGGTCGGCCCCGCGCAGGGACTGGTGCCCCCCGGTGACGGGGTAGCCCCCCTGGCCGCCCGGCGCCGGGTGCCCCCCGGTCATCGAGGCGCCCGGATAGGCGCCGTTGCCGCCTACGTTCGGTGGGATCTGGCCGCCGGAGGGGAAGCCGTTGGCGTCGATCGCGCCGGACTGCTGGTTGTCCGTGCCCGGCCCGGCCAGGTGGTCGCCGCCGCCGCGCTGCTGGGCGAGGGACCTGCGCATGGCGCGCAGCTGGTCCATGGCACTGCCCTGGGGGGTGGGCTGTCCACCGGTCCCGGCGAACATCGCCTCCAGGCCCACAGCGGAGGAGGAGGCCGACTCCACCCGGTTGCCGCCGGGCTGCGCCGTCGCGACGGGCTGCCTCGGGGTCTCGGGCGCCGAGCGGGAGCGGCCGTTGGCGAACGGCGTGGTGGTCTTGGCCGCGGTCTCCTGGGCGGATCCGCCGCTGGAGAGCAGGTTGACGTGCGGGCGCAGGTGGCCCGCGCCGATCTCGATGAGGTCGTCGCACTCGCGGCGCAGGGCCCGGGAGATGGTCCAGTTGCCCTCGACGGAGACGTGCACGACGGTGACGCGCACACCCATGTCCTGTACGTCCGCGACGACCGACGCCATGTCCTCGTCCCCGCTGACCAGGACGGCGTCGCACAGGACGCCGGTACGGGCCAGCGTGGTGAGGTCGCGCTGGACGTAGCTCTCCACGCCCTCGCGACGGCCGGGCCTTATCCGCGCGCCGCGGAACTTGATACCGGGGATGTCGGCGATGCCGTCCTGCTCCTGGGTCCGCCGGTCGTCGGCGACGGCCTCGTACCAGTAGCAGCGCAGGAGCGGCAGACCGGTGCGGTCCCGCGCGACCTCGTTGAGGAACTGGACCAGACCGGTGTAGTCCCAGGAGACGGAGTCCCGGTTGCGGGTTCCGTGCACTGCCATCGCGCCGTCCGCGAGAAGGTACCCCGCGTCAACGAACAACGCGCAGCGGTCCACTGGCACCGACCCCCTTCCCTGTTGTCTCTGGGCCATGTCCATGACCGGGCCACAGCCTAGCCAAGTCTGTCTGGTTTTGCGTGTCCACTGTGAATACACAGAGTTATGGACCTGCTACACACAGGCGGTTTTCCGGTGGGGTCAAGGGCTCCGCAGCGACCGGACGGGCCCGGACGGGGCGGGTGGAAGCCCCTGCCTCAACTACGCATGGGGGCCGTCAGGACCACGGCCCCCACCATCACGGCGTCCTGTTCCGTCAGGATTCGGATGTCCGTTTCTCGGCCAAGTACTGAGTCGAATCGGACCACGTCGGTGCCGAACGCGAGCGGGTCGCCCACCGCGCCGCGGGCCGAGCCGGTGAAGGCGTTGTCCACCCGCCCGTGGCCGCCGACCGGCGCCGCCGCCGTCCCGTCCACGGTCACCCGGTCCCCGCCCAGGTCGGGGTCGCCCTCCCAGGCCACCACGTCGATCCGGGCGGGTACGGCGGCGGGCAGCAGGCCCGACACCGCGAAGGGGTCGCCCCCGCCGCCGTGGAAGGAGACCCGGGTGTCGTCGAGGACCATCACCTGGTTGCGGGTGCCCACCTGTGGATCCTCCAGTACGACCACGAGGCTCCAGCCCGCGTAGTGGCCGCGGCCCTCGCGCACGGGGGCGTCGCCGACCCACCACTGGCCGCCGCCCTGGGCCCGCACCAGGTCGGTGACCTCGGCGAACGCCTGGTAGGCGGGGTAGCCGGGCAGCTCGGCGACACGGCTGTCCGTGACCTCGACGGTGCGGTAGTCCGTCATCCCCGGGCCCCGGACCCGGGCGGAGGGGGCGTCGGGGGTTCCGGTCCCGGAGAGGTAGAGCCCCGCCCAGCGCACCCTGCCGCCCTCGGGGAGTTCCCAGGTCGCGGAGCTGGAGGAGGTGGTGGAGGGGTCGTCGTCGGCGTCCAGCGGGGCCATCGTCCAGTGGTCGTTGTCCAGGCGCGGCCCCTGGCGCAGTCTGGCCTGGGCGCAGGGACCGTCCTGCGGCTGGTCCTGTGCCTCGGGAGCACTGCGGGGTTCAGAGGGACTGCGGGGTTCGGGGGTGCCGTGAGGTTCGGGAACCTGGTGGGGGCCAAGGGCACCGTACGCCTCAGACACTCCGGATATTTCGGGCGTTCCGTGGAATTCGGGGACGCTCCCGAACGCGGAGGCGTCGTGGAACCCGGAGCCCTGGCCGGGATCACCGTGGGTCGCCGTCACCGGGACGGGGCCACCGTGGCCCGCGACGCCTCCCGAGGACGGGTCACGCACCGTTTCCGTGGGCGCATTGTTGTCCGGCGCACCCACCGTCCCGGCAGGAGCCCCTTCGCCCTCTTTCTGACCAGGGACCACACCCTCCTCCACGCTCTCCTCCGCGTCCCCCTCCGTGGTCGCTTCGGAGTCCGGCGGCTCCGGGCTCGGGGACGCGGGGGCCTCCGGAGCGGGGGAGGGCTCCGTGCGCGGCGCGGTCTCGGGGCCTGGCGGTCGCGGGTCGGGGACGTCCGGGGCGTACGGCCAGTCCCACCACGGCCACGGCCAGCGGTCCCTCCGCTCCGGTTCGACGCAGGTCATCAGCGCGTTGCCGACGCTCTCCGCGCGTACCCGGCCCGCGGTGGCGTAGCGGGCCGTGACGCCCTCCGCGCTCACACCCCGCTCCCCCGTCGCCTCGGCGGTCACGCCCGCGGAGGACACCGACACCGTCGCCGGAACGCCGACCTCGGCGTCCGGGGCCACGCGCACGTCGATGAACTGGGTGCCGTCCTCCCCCGCCGCCATCCCCGGGTGCGCACAGCGGCCGCCCCCGCTGCCCGCGGAACAGCTCCAGTCACCGTGCCCCACCGCCGTGGGGACGGCGTTGCCCGCGCCGCCGGAGGAGACCATCTCCACGCCCGGGGGCAGGGTGAGCAGGGCGACGACCTCCTCGGCCGCGCCGCCGCCGATGTTGCGGACGTCCATGACCATGATCCCGTCACTGCCCGGGAGCAGGGAGCCGACCGGGTCGATCCCCACGGCGAACCTCGGTTCGGGCTCCTGCGGCGCCACCTCCTCCTCCGGTACGTCGGCGGGCGGCACCGCCGTGACCGGCTCGGCGGGCTCGGACCGCTCGTCCGCGTCCGGGCGCGGCCGGTCGTTCGCGGGGGGAGCTGGCTGTGGCGCGACCGGGGCGGGTTGGGGCGCGTCCGGAGTGGGTTGGGGCGCGTCCGGAGCGGGCGGCGCCTGAGGCTGCTCCCACGGTGCCGCCACCGGGGGCGGCCGCTCGCCGGGAAGCGGTTCCGGTGCGCTGGTCAGGGCCAGGGCGACCGCGACCGCCACACCGGCCGCCGCCGTGCTTCCGGCCGCCACCTGCTGCTGGCGGCGCGACATCCTTCCCCACCAGGCGCTCCCGGCGGTCCCGGCGGGGGTGGCGGAGAGGTAGCCCGCCGCCCCCGCGCCCGCCACCAGCGGCAGGACGACACCGCGCAGTCCGACGTTGACGTCCGTCAGTTCGGCGTAGACCTCGCGGCAGTCCGCGCAGCCGTCCATGTGCCGGTCGACCTTGGCGGTGTCGCGCCGGGACAGCCCCTCCCTGACGTGGGCGCCGAGCAGGCCGAGGGTCGGGCGGCAGGCCTCGGCGGCGTTCCCGCCCGCCAGGTGCATCTGGAGGTAGGCCTGCCGCAGGCCCTCCCTCGCCCGGTAGGCGAGGGCGGCGACGCCGTTCGGCTTCATCCCGAGCACGTCCGCGACCTCGGCCGGTTTGGCCCCCTCGATCTCGGTGTGCCAGAGCACCGACTGCCAGCGTTCGGGGAGCGAGAGGAAGGCCCGGGCGATGAGGGAGCGCTCCAGCCCCTCCAGCGCGGGGTCGACGAAGGGCTGGCCGGGGTCGAGGCTCTCCATGTCGTCGGTGACGACCTGGCGCCTCTCCCCGCGTCCCCGGTCGTAGGCGGCGTTGCGAACGGCGGTGAGCAGGTAGGGACGGAAGGAGTCCCGCGGCCCTCCGCCGCGCCGGATGACGCTGAGCACGCGGGTGAACGCCTCGGCGACGGCGTCCTCCACCTCCGCCTCGCCGCGCAGCAGCTGCCGGGCCAGTCCCCGCGCCGCCGCCGCGTGGCGTTCGTAGAGGGTGGCGTAGGCGCCGGTGTCACCGCCCCGCACCCACTGAATCAACTCACCGTCACCGACCAGAGTCTCTGTGTGATCGTCGGGGACGTCGTTCACCCGGCGTCCTTTCTGGGGAGTGTGCGCCGCGGTCCGGGACGGAGCCCCGGTCCGGCGCTGGAGGACACGTGCTCGAAAAATATCCCGCATTCGCGTCACAGCCGCCACCGATCTCCGTAATCAGGGGTGAGGGAGGACGGAACGCGCCGAGCGGACGCGGGCCCGCCTCCCCGGGAGGACCGACGGACGGGAGCAGCGCCATGGGAGATGCCGAGGTGAGGACCGGAACGCGGGACCGTGCGGCCCGTTCCCGGGAACTGCGCGCGCCGTGGGGCCGACGGAGCCGGGAGGCGGGGTGGGATCCGCCCGAGAGCTGGTGGACGCCCGCCGTGGACGCGGTGTGCGGGGCCTTCGCCTCGGGGGACGACCTGGCCGGACCCTGCGGCCTCCTGGGCGGGGCGAGGGCGCGCTCGGGGGTGGGGATCGGGCAGAGCCTGGACGACCTGGCGGTGTTCACGTCGGTGGCGGGGTGGCGGAACCCGCCGCCCGTCCTGGTCCGGGCGCTGGCCGAGGGGTGGGCGGACGCGGGACGCGGGTGGAAGACCTGCCAGGACCCGCTGACCGGCCTGGCCACCGCGGAGTACCTGAGGACCCGGCTCGGCGAGCTGTACCGGCACACCGGCGACGGAGTGCCGCCCGCCTCGGGGCACCGGCTCGTGGTCGTGGCGCTGGACCCGGGGATCGACCCGTGGCGGCGCACCGCGCGACTGATCGTGCTCGGCTACGAACTGCGCAGGTTCTTCACGCGCGGGGAGTCGGTGTGCCTGCTGGCCCGGGGGCGGATCGCGGTGGTGGCCCCCGAGTCCGCGGACCTGGACCGCGAACTGGACGCGCTGCGCCGGGGGACCTGCTGGGAGCACGGAGCGGCCGTGTGGACGGTACCCCTGCCCGCCAGCCACGGGGAGGCGATGTCCCTGATCGGGGGGCTGGAGGAGAGGCGATGACCTGAGGACGCCGTCCCCGCGCCGCGAGGCCCCGGCCTGAGCGGCCCGGCGCGGGACGGCCGAGCCGACCGGACCGGTGTTTCGCCGAGGGGACGAGCCCGGACGGTCGGCGCCCGCCGGACCGGGTTTCCGGGTTTTCTGGCCCTTGGAAGGGCGGCCCGGGAACCGGACCGGTGGATGGGGGATGCCGTACGGCGTCCCCGGAGGCGCGTCCGCATGGGGAGGCGGGCGCGCCTCCCCATGCCGTCACCCGACCACGGGTTCATCCCAGGTTGAGGCGTCCCCCGGTCACCGCGAAGACCGCTCGGCGCCAGGAGGAGGCCGGGACGCTCCTCACCTCGGCGATCCTCTGCTCGTATCCGCCCTGGACCGGGGTGCGCCCGTCGTCCACGGCGTCGATCCAGGACTCGATCCCCCGCACCGGGGGGTCCTGTGCCGAGGAGTCCTGCGCCGGGGCCTCCGAGGGCGGGAGGACCGAGGTCGGAGCGTACGGGGCCGGAGCGTACGGGGTCGGGAGGTCCAGGCGGCCCTCGGCGCGCAGCACTCCCCGGTCCGGTTCCGGCTGGCCCCCACTCGCGTAGGGCGCGGCCGGGATGTCCGGGAACCCGGTGGACGCCAGCGGCCGGTCGCCGTACGCGGGGTACGGAGCATCCTGCTCGGGATCCTGGGCTCCTGGAGAAGCGGACGCCTGTCCGGCGCCCGGACCGGAACGCTCGGCGGCCTCCGCGGGGCCGGTCTCCTGCGGCGCGGGTCCTCTGACGGCGGTGCCCGCCTCGGGGGGAGCGCCGATGGGCTGGGAGGGGCCAGCGGGACCGGAGTCCCCGGGAAGGGCCTCTCCCGTCCCGGAGTCCGGCACGGACGTGTCGGGACGCACGGGGGCGGAGGCCTTCGGGGAGGCATCGGTCCCCTCCTCCCGACCGCCGGGTTCCGTCGCCTCCGTCTCGGGTGCGAACAGGGAAGCACCCTGGTACGGAGGGGAGCCGTGTTCCTGCGAAGGCTCCAGCGCGTCCAGGGCCGTTGAGCTCTCCGGGGTGTCAGAGGTGTCCGTGGCCTCTGAGCTCTGCGGGGTCTCCTGGTCCTCGTCCCGCGTCCTGCGGGCACGCCGGTCGGCACCCATGACCAGGAAGACGTCCGTCTCCTCCGCATCTGGGTCCGGTGAGTCCTCCTCGCCTCCGGGGTTGACGGTCACGGGATCCGCCGGGCGCGGCGGACCGACCTGCCGGGGCTCGCGGGTTGCGCCGGGAGGCACCGGCGGACGCGACGCCTCGGAGGAAGGAGGCGTACCGAACCAGGCGCGGGCGGGAGGGACCTCCTCCCGGGGCTGGGACACGGAAGGCGTGCCCGGGTCCCGCGGCGCTTCCTGCCCGCCCGGCTGCTCCCGCCTGTCGGGCGGCCCCTGGTCGCGCGACGGCTCCGGCCCGGGCGACGGGTTCGCGGGAGGCGCCGGTGGCGCGGCGGGAGGCGCGGCCGACGCGTTCCGGTCCACAGGCACGGCCGGGTCCGGCCGCGGCTGCCATGGCGCCTGCTGCTCCGGCTGCCGCGGTGGCTGTGGTGGCTGTGGTGGCTGTGGTGGCTGTGGTGGCTGTGGTGGCTGCTGCCACGATGTCCGCTGTTCCGGCGGACTCTGCGGAGGGCCGTACTGCTGGGGTCGCTGAGGCTGCTTGGGCTGTTGGTGGGACGCCGGAGGCTGCTGGGACGGCGGGGCGGGCATGGGCGTCCCCGACAGGAAGGCCTCGGCTACCGAGTCCTGCGCGAAGGTGCGCGGCGTCGCCGTTCCGCCGGGCGGTGTGGGGGGTCGTTGCGGCCCCGAGTGGCCCGCCCAGGGCGCCTGGTTGGGACCGGTGGGCTCGTGCGGCCTCGGCGCCTCGACTGCGTAGGGCGTCGGAGGAAGCGCTCCCTGTCGCGGATGGCCCGACGCACCGCCGGGCGGGGTGCCCTGACCGTGTCCGGGAACGTCGGAGAACCAGCCGCCGGACGGGGCTGGCTGCGGACCGCTGGCGCCCCCGCCCGGAAGGCCCTGACCTGCCGCGGGGTGAGGGCCGCCGGGCCCGCCCTGCTGGCCGTACGCATACTGAGGACCGCTCGGAAAGCCCTGGCCAGCGGCGGGTTGCGGCCCACTGGGAGCCACTTGCGGACCATAGGGCCGCTGACCGCCAGAGGAGGCCCGTGGCCCGCTCGGCGCCGCGTTGTCGCCCCCCTGCTGGTCGTACGGGTGCGCCGTTCCCTGGCCCGGGTACGGCGTGTGCGGGAAGGGCTGCTGGCCGCCGGACGGCGCGCCACGCCCCGGGCCCGTCCACCGCGCGGCGTCCTGACCGGTGGCGGGCCCCTGCGGCCCGCTCGGGGCAGCGCCCCCGCCCGGAAAACCCTGACCGGCAGCGGGGTGAGGGCCACTCGGTGCCGCGTTGCTCCCCCACTGCCGGGCGTCGTGGCCGCCGGACGGAGCGGGCTGGCCGTGCACCGGCCCGGCGTACCGTCCCGGTTCGCCCCACGGCGCCTGGTGCTGGCCTCCCTGAGCGGGCCCCCCGTGCGCGGGAGCCCCCGGCCGCCAGCCGGTCGGTTTCCCGGCGTCCGGCGGCGCGACCGGGTTCCCCCGGTCGTCGCGCTCCTCCCGGGCCTCCTGCTCCCCGGAAGGAGCCTCCCGTTCCGGGTCGGGTCGCTGCTCCATGGCTACTCCCCTCCTTCGACACGGGCCCGGCCCGGCCCGGCGGCGTCCACCGAACGGTCCAGGGCCTCGGCGGCCACCAGCTGGACGGTCCGGTGGGTGGCCTCACCGATGAACCTGGGGCGTACGACCGTGCCCTGCGCCAGGTGCCGGTCGTGCGGCAGGACGATGACGCCCGCGCCGCTCTCGGCGATGATCCTGGTCGTGCGGGCCACGTCGAACCCCGGGTCCTCGCGCCGCCGCTCGTCGAAGACGACCACCACGGTCCGCCGCGCCTCGTCCTGTCTGCCGTCCGCGACCAGCAGGTCCAGCTCGCGCCCGACCCGGAGCGCGGCCTCCCGGGTCGCGCGGACCACGCGCACGCGTGCGTGGGCGGCCTCACCGACGGCCTCCACGAACGCACCGCCCGACTCCCCGGCCACGAGGGTCACCCCGAAGAACCGCGAGATCGGCAGCAGCCCGGACATGTAGGCCCCGGCCCCGTCCGGAGCGGCCCGTACCGTCCACAGGTGCTCGTTGACCTCGCCGAGACTGGCGCGCACCGACTCGAAACCGGTGGGGTCCACCCCGTCCAGGTCGCCGGGCTCGTCCAGGCCCAGCCGCTCGGCCAGCGACGGAGCCCGGCCGGTGGCGTCCACCGTCAGCACCCGGTCGTGGCGGAAGTGCGCCAGCGAGCGGGCGACCAGGGCGGTCACCACCGACGCGTCGGCACCCGATCCCAGGTCGTCCACGACGATCCGGCGCCCGGTCGAGGTGGGGCGCTGCAACCGCCTCCCCAGCCCGATGGTGTCGGCCACCTCGTCCACCGCCCGGAACGGGCGCAGCACGGCCCGGCCGACGCGGCGCACCCAGCGGTCGCCGGACACCGGCCGTGTCCCGGAGGCGGCCGGGGAGGCCCCGGTCGGGGCCTGGGCCTGGGCCTGCGTCTGTGAGGCGTTCATCGTCCCCCCGCTCAGAAGGTCGTGAGGAGGCGCTGGAAGGTGCCGAACGCGCCGATCGCCAGGGGCACCAGCACGACGACGGCGACCGCCTCGAACCTGCTGGTGACACCGCGCAGCCGCGCCCGCACGTGCTCGGGCTGCTCGATCGACAGCACCACCGCGGGAACGGCCGCCACCGCGACCGTGATCCCCAGCGCGGGCCACACCCCCCAGGGCACGGCCTCGGCCCAGGCGAGGAGGAAGGCCACCAGCACCACGAGGCTCGCGGCGATGAGCACCGACTTCTGCGCGACCAGCGGGAACAGCCGGGCGCGGCTGGCCACGACCAGGGCGAGCACCACCGACAGTCCAGCCGTCCACCAGTCGAAGTGGGTAGCCAGGCCGATCCCCGCCGTGGCCGCGGCCACCGCCACCGCGATCGTGGCGATCACCAGACTCCGGTGGGCGCCCGCCACCGAGGTGAGCACGTCACTCCGGGTCACCGCGCCCCCGGAGCTGCGCCGGTCGTCCAGGACCGCCAGTCCGGAGAACATCAGCGCCAGGCGGAGCAGCAGGCTCAGCAGCACCACGCAGGCCACCGCCATGATGACGGCGACCTGGTAGGTGGGCAGGCCCAGCGCCGCACCCACCGACCACACGGCCGCCAGGGCGAGCCCGACTCCGCCGCCGGTCAGGCCGCCCCGGCCCAGGCCGGAGGTGAGACCGAGCAGCAGGACCAGGCCCGATACCAGGACGGCGCCGCCGCCCCAGCGGGCCCACTCGGGCCAGCCGAGCTGGTCGCAGGCCAGCCACAGGGCCAGTCCGCCGACCGCGGCGCCGCTGATCGCCAGCGCCGTACCCAGGGGCTCCCGCCAGGTCGGGCCGATCGACGCACCGGTCGCCACCAGCACGGCGGCGACCGCGGCCAGCCCGACGAGGCCGCCGTTCCCGGAGAAGTACCCCTGCACGATCCAGGCCGCGCCCACCGCGAGGGAGACCAGCGAGATGGTGGCGGTCCAGCGGGCCGCCACCGGGTTCCAGCGCCCCTGGTGGTCGTCCAGGGCCATCGAGACCGCCTCGGGGACCTCGTGCACCACCGGGGCGGGCACCGGTTCCTCCGCCCGGACCAGTCGCAGCACCGCGCCGTCGGTGACCTGCCGTTCCGCGAGCGTGGTGTCGCCCTCCAGGACGATCCCGGAGGCGGTCACCAGGTGCCGCAGTTTGGCTGGGTTCTCCACCTGGTCGCCGAGGAGGTCGAGCACCTCGGGCATGAGCGCGCCCACGGGTTCGCTCGCGGGCAGGACGGCGTCGACCCTGCGCTCCTCGCCGACGAGGGTCACGCGGCTCCAAGCGGTCATTGCCTTCCCATCCTCGCTCCTGCGTTGCCGGTGGCTCCGGCCACCGCTCTCGGGTCCGGGGTCCGGGCCCCGGAATTCGGTCGTGCTCTCCAGCCGGACGGCGTGGGGGCTTCCAAGGGCGTCCCTAGCCGGGCACGTCGCTGACGGCGATGCGCTCCAGGTAGCCGTTGCCGATGAGCCAGCGGATCGTCGGCACGGGGGGCACCTCGGTGAACCCGGCCGTGTCGAGTGTGAAGCGGACGCTGCCGCCGGGGTTCTCCCCGTTCGCGGGGGCACTGGTCGCGCTCACCTGGAAGGGGTGGATGACCCGGTAGCGGTGGTAGAGGTCCTCGCCGTCGGGACCGGTGCGGGCGTGGTCGGGCAGGCCGCGCTCCCCGAAGGGGGTCCCGTCGGGGAACAGGTAGCGGCCGCTCTCCTGACCGAAGGCGTCCACGACGTCGCCGACCGCGAGTCCGTGCAGGTAGGAACCGCCGCTGCGCTCCTGCACACTCTCACGCACCGTGGTGACCAGCTCCGCCGTGGCCTCGGCGGTCTGCTGCTCCTCCACCTGGGTGAGGACGGTCGGCTCGGGCTCGGTGGTGGCCAGCTCCTGGTAGAGCCAGCGGGCCGCCTCGTCCTCGGTGGTGAACTCGGGGCCGGGGCGGCCCTGGTCGAAGTCCATGACCGCGGCGGACAGGTAGCCCTCCGCGTCCTGGCTGAGCAGGTAGTAGCTGTCGAGGGTCCCGGGCTCGGGACGGGGGGCGCCCGGGAGCACGTACAGGCTCCCGGGGACCCCGGCGGCGTCCAGCTCCTCACGCAGGTCGTCGAGCGTGACCTGCGCGCCGATCCAGTCGCCCGGGATGGGCGGAACGGCGTTGTTGGCCGGTCCGGACGCCTGCTGTTCCTGCTCCACCCGCTGGGTGCTGAGCTGGTTGCTGACGAAGGACCAGCCGACGGTGCCGCCGCAGATGACCGCGGCGAGGCAGGCGCTGATCGCCACCTTGCCGAAGTTCTCGTCCAGGCGGCGCCTGGTGCGCTGGCCGCCGAAGAGCACCGCCTCACGCAGGCGCTGTCGGCGCACGGCGACGGACTCCAGCAGCTGACTGTCGTAGTCGCGTGCCAACCGTGCTCCTCACTGCCTCTCGTGTGCGATCCGTCCCGCGGGTCCGGTCAGATGTTCATGACCGCGCTGTTGGCGCGGCTCAGGGTCTCCTGCGCGGTGGAGTCGTTGGTGGACAGTGTCTCGCGCACGAGCCGGATGATCTCGCGGACCTCGTTACCGGCGTTGTGCCACTTGAGCTCCTTGGCGCTGTACTCCTCGGACACGCCGGTGGCCTCGAAGTCGGCCATGGCCTGGCTGACGTCGGTGTCGTGTTCGCCGATGAGGGTCTCGAGGCGGTTCGTGATCGACTGGATGTTGCCCTGGGCCTCCTGGGAGGCACCGAGATCGTAGGCGTTGTTGCTCATTGATGCTCCTTACGGGGGGTCAGGGGATCAGCGGAACTTGGCGGCGTCGAAGTTGGCCGAGCCCATGCTCTGGTTCGCGTCGTCGGCCATGGTCTGGTCACCGGTGACGAACGCGGTGTTCATACCGGTCTGGCCCTCCTGGATGGAGCCGAGTCCCGCGCGCAGGTCCGCGGTGATGCCGTCGGCCCTCAGCTTGAAGGAGTCGAACGCGGCCTTGCCCGCGCCGTCGAACTTGCCGGCCAGGGGCTCGGCGGCCTGGACGAGTTGCTGGATGAGGCTGCTCAGCTCGTCACCGGTGCTACCGGTGCTCTGGGACAGGGTGGTCAGGGTGCTGTCGCCGATCTGCCAACGTGACAACTTTTCACCTGCTTTCCTCGGGGGTCCTCGCGAGGCTGTTCGCCTCCCGTGGGGGATGACGCACGCTGAGTGCCCGTGGTTCGGAAGACGATCCGCGACCGGGCAAGGACTGGATCCCCCCATAGGGGAGGATCTGCATCATACAAGTGGCCTCTGACGGAGGAACAGGGACGATCCCCGCCTGTGGACGACGGCCGGTGAACGGCCCGAACGCCTCCGGCGAACCGGCCCTGCCCGCTCCCGCACCGGGTTCTCCGAGGCGGGCGCCCCGGATACGGCCGCACCCTTCCCATCGTCGGCACGTGGCCGTATCCGGCCAACCCGGACGCGGCCGCGCCCCGCCGGGCACTCCTCGGGGAAACGGGGTTTCCCGCGCCGCGGATCCAGTGAAACCATCAGCGGCAGCCGGGCGCGCACCCGCCCGCACCGGAATCGAAGGGACGCCCATGAGCACAGCGGTCAGCGAGCTCGCCGCGAGGATCCGCGCGATCGGCTGGAACGCCGACGCCGACGCCGACCGCACCCGGTCGCGTGTGGCCCTCATGCGGGAGTACCTGCGTCGTTCGGCCGTGTGGACCCGCGTACTCGGCACCAGGGGGTGGCCCTTCTACGACATCGCGGCGGTCGTCGCCCCCGGGGTGCGCGCGGACGAGGAGACCGTGAAGGGCGTGCTGGAGGACCCGCACGTCGTCCAGCAGTTCCCCACCGTGGGCAGGACCTGCGCCTGGGCGCTGCACCTGGCGGCGGTCCGGGACGCGGGAGCGCCTCTGCCCCCTCGGCTCAGCGACCCCTTCGCACCGCTGGTCCGCATGTACGAGCGCGGCGGTGGCTTTTCCCTCTCGACCACGGGGACGATCGACGTGGACGGGGCCGGTATCCACCGCGGAACCCTGCTCCAGCACCTCGGCGACACCCCGAAGGCGCCCGAGACCGACGAGGGGCTCGACCTGCTCGACGCGTGACCCGCGGGCGGCAGCGTTCCCCAGGACCCCGCCAAGGCCGGGGAGGTCTACGCCGAGGGGCTCACCGCCTTCCACGAGCACTACACCGCCACCACCGAACGCGCCGAGGACGTGTACGGCGTCGTCCCCCTGGGGCTGTTCGCCCCGGCCTGCCGGGACCACGACCGCGGCCACCGCCATCCCGAGTTCACGCTGGATGTGGAGTCGGGCTACCTGCCCAAGCACCTCCTCGACGGCGGCTGGGTCGGGGAGTTCCC
Source organism: Nocardiopsis synnemataformans (assembly GCF_965343085.1). Taxonomy (NCBI): domain Bacteria; kingdom Bacillati; phylum Actinomycetota; class Actinomycetes; order Streptosporangiales; family Nocardiopsidaceae; genus Nocardiopsis; species Nocardiopsis synnemataformans. The sequence goes on from NZ_CBDRFA010000063.1 coordinate 19,207, forward strand.
CACCTGACACCGACGGGGAGCGCCCCCACCCGCCCCGGAAAACGGGGGCCCGGAAGCGAACCGCGCGAACGCCCCCGGGATCCCACCCTTCCCAGTACCGCCCTCCCCCGGAGTGTTGAGGAGATCCCTTGAGCCACGACGCGGTCGCCCTCCTGGCCAGCCCTCCCGACCGGCGCGCCCTGACCAGGGCCCTGGTCGCCGCCGGACCGGACCTTCGGGTGCGGTTCGCGGCCGACGGCGCCGTGGTCGAACTGCTCGACGCCGGGGGCCGCCTGGTCGCCGCCATGCAGGCGGCCCAGCGCCTGGCCCTGTCCGCCGAGGCCGAACGTCTCCTGGCCGACGGCATCGTCGACGACCTGCCCGCCCAGCCCTACTGGGTGGAGGCCCGCGGCGCCGAACTCGCGGACACCGACACCGCCGGGGCCGTCGGACGCTTCGTCCGCGACCTCGCGGACCGGCTCGGCGGCGTCGTGTGGGAGCCCGAGCCGCGGCTCTCCCGCGGCGACGCCTTCCTGGACGGCTCCACCGACCACCCCGCCGTCACCGCCCGCACCGACAGGGCCGTGGTCGTGGTGCAGGACCGCCCCCTGGTCCCCATGTCCCCCTGGCTCGTGGACACCGTCGCCGCCCACGGGCGCGAGGGCCTGCGTCTCCAGGTCGTCACCCCCTCCACCAGCCGCGTCACCCACGCCCTGCGCTCGGTGCTGGGCAACCCCACCGCCCGCTGGGTGGTCCAGGCCCCCGACGGCGCCTACTACGACGGGTTCTCCGGGGTGCCCCTGGTCTGGGACGAACAGGAGGCCTTCGTCCCGGACCGGAGCGCCCGCGCCGAGGACGGGCCGCACGAGGCGTTCCGGGCCCGGGCGGAGGAGACCGGCTCCCATCTGCTCGTGGAGCTGAAGGTGGAGCACCCCGCCGACAACGGCCTGGTCCTGGGCGAGGCCGCCGAACTGCTCGCCGAGCGCCTGGGCGGTCGCGCCCCCGCGCTCTGGGGCACCAGCGAACCCCTCCCCCAGGAGTGGAGCCGGGCGGCGCTGACCCGCCTGTGCCGCGAACGCGCGCCCGGGCAGACCTGGTTCGTGTTCACCGGCCCGCCCGAGGGCGTGCGCGAGGAGGGCGTGCTCCCCTTCAGCGGCACCCAGCGGGTGATGCGCACCGCGCACGGGGTGCGGGAGAGCGTCTCGTTCGCGGTGGCCCGGCCCGCGGGCGAGGAGCACGACCTGGACGCGCTGTCGTCGGTGGTCCGCACGCTCACCGAACGCGACGTCCTGCGGACCATGACGGTGCAGCGCGCGGCCGGGCGGCCGGACCTGACCCACGAACCGCGCTGGTGCGGCCTCCCCCTCCCGGTCGGCCTGGCCGTCGGGGTGGAGGGGATCTCCTCGATCGGCACCGACCGGGCACTGTCCGCTCCGGTGCGCGGGGTGCCGTTCGGCCCTCCGCTCACCCCCTCGGTCTGGTACCGGGTCGGGGACGGCACCGAGCCGGACGGCTGGCAGCGCTTCCGCGAACTCATGGACCACCTGCACCCCGACGGCGCCCGCGCGGGCTGACCTCCGGCCGCCGCCGGGCCCGCGGCCGGGCGGCGGGCCCGTACGTACGCGAAAAGCCCCTTTGACACTGTCTTCGATAGGATTTTTCCGCACCCCCCGCGCCCTCGTCCTCCCATCCCTGCGCCGAGAGGAAAGCCGATGAGCCTTCGCGTCGTGCACCGGCCGACACGAACCGTGCATCCCACTCCGGCCCAGGAACCGCACGAGGTGGAGGCCCCGCCGACCCTCCCCGACGGCAACGCCCAGGGCAACCCGCTGATGACCATCCTGCCGATGGTCGGCATGCTGGCGTCGATGACCATCATGATGGTCATGCGCAACCCGGCCTTCATCGCGCTGGGCGGCGTCCTCCTCGTGGTGGCCCTCCTCGCCGCCGTGGTCATGCTCTTCTCCCGGCGCGGCCAGGTCGCCCGGCAGCGCCGCAACCAGCGCGAGCTGTACCTCCAGTACCTGGAGGAACTGCGCGAGGAGCTCACCGCCTGGGAGCAGGGCACCCGCGCCCACGCCCGGCTGCTCGACCCGCCGCCCGAGGCCCTGTACGACGTCATCCGCGACCCCACCCGGCTCTGGGAGCGCCGCCGCAGGCACCGCGACTTCCTGCGGGTACGGGTGGGCACCGGCCTGACCGAGGGCCGCCCCCTCCGGCTCGCCGAGCAGGGCACCGCCCTCATGCCCACCGACCCGTTCATGCTCTCCGAGGCGCAGGCCGCCATCCGGCGGTTCGCCTCGGTCCCCGAGATGCCGCTGACCCTGCCCCTGGACATGGCCGGGAACGTCAGCGTGATCGGCGAGCGCGAGGACGTGATGCGCGTGGTGCGCGCCCTCGCCGCCCAGTTCGGCGCCTTCCACGCCCCCGAGGACGCCGGGTTCGCGGTGTCCTATCCCGCGGACAGGGCCGAGGACTGGTCCTGGCTGCCGTGGCTGCCCCAGGCCCTGGATCCGCAGCGCCGCGAGGGCGGCGCCGCCGTCCGCCTGATCGCCCCCGACCCGGCCAAGCTGGGCGGCCTGCTCGCGGACGAGCTGCGCTCGCGCACCGACTTCGCCTCCGAGGTCCGCCGGGGCATGGGCAAGCGCGAGGCGTACCGGATGCTGCGAAGGCTCCTGGTCATCCACGACACCCACGGCGACGTGGCCGCCGAACTGGTGCGGCCCGACCACGCCGTGGACCCCGTCGACCTGGGCGTCACCGTGCTGCACCTGGTGTCCCGCCAGATCGACGAGCCCAGCGACGTGAACGTGCGCGTCACGGTCACCGGCGACCAGGTCCGCGTCGAGGAGCTGCGCGGCGCCGACCCCGTGGTCACCACCGGCACCGTGGACGACGTCTCCGACGCCACCCTCACCGGCCTGGCCCGCATGCTGGCCCCGCTGCGCCTGTCCCCGGAGTCGATCGAGGAGACGGCCCAGGAGGGCGGCAGCGTCGACTTCCCCGCGATGATGGGCGTTCAGGACCCCGGTTCCATGGACGTGCAGCGCCTGTGGGCGCCGCGCAGCGAGCGGGCGTTCCTGCGGGTGCCCATCGGCGTGGACGACATGGGCCAGCCCGTCGTGCTGGACCTCAAGGAGTCCGCGCAGCTGGGCATGGGACCGCACGGCCTGTGCGTGGGCGCCACCGGTTCGGGCAAGAGCGAGATGCTGCGCACCCTCGTGCTGGCGCTGGCCGCCTCGCACCCGCCCGAGCGGGTGAGCATGGTCCTGGTCGACTACAAGGGCGGCGCCACGTTCGCCCCGTTCGAGGACATGCCGCACGTGGCCGGGGTGATCACCAACCTGGAGGACGACGCCGCGCTGATCGAGCGCGTGTACGCGAGCCTGTCCGGCGAGGTGCAGCGCCGCCAGCAGGTGCTGCGCGACGCCGGGAACGTGTCCAACATCGGCGACTACACCTACAAGCGCGAGCACGACCCGAGCCTGCCGCCGCTGCCGCACCTGCTGGTGATCATCGACGAGTTCGGCGAGCTGCTCACCGCCCGCCCCGACTTCATCGAGCTGTTCCTGTCCATCGGCCGCATCGGGCGCAGCATCGGCGTGCACCTGCTGCTGTCCAGCCAGCGCATCGAGGGCGGCAAGCTGCGCGGCCTGGACACCTACCTGTCCTACCGGCTGGGCCTGCGCACCTTCTCCGAGGAGGAGAGCCGCACGGTCCTCAACACCCCCGACGCCTTCCACCTGCCGTCCCTGCCCGGGTTCGGCTACCTGAAGGTGGACACCAGCGTCTACCAGCGCTTCAAGGCGGGGTACGTGTCCGGCGCCTACCGCGGCCCGGTGGCCGAGGAGGAGCCGACCGAGGGCGCCCCCTCGGTGCGCCGCTACACCGCCTACAACGCCGACGCGGAGCCGGCGGAGGCCGCGGCCTCCGGGTCCTCCGGCGAGGACGTGCCCATGCCCTCCCGTACGGTGGGCCCGACCCTGCTGGACGTGATGGTCGGCCAGTTCGGCAGGCACGGCGAGCAGACCCGGGAGATCTGGCTGCCGCCCCTGCCCTCCGCGACCACGCTGGACGCGGTGGCGGGCGAGCCGGAGGAGAGTGACCGCGGGCTGCGGCTGCCCGGCGAGCACGAGGCGATGCGCGTGCCGCTCGGCCTGCTGGACGACGCCGCCAAGCAGTGGCAGGGCGTGTGGAAGCTCGACCTGACCGCGTCCGGCGGCCACGCCGCGATCATCGGCGGCCCGCAGAGCGGCAAGACCACCCTGCTGCGCACGCTGGTGCTCTCGCTGGCGCTCACGCACACCCCCGCCCAGGCGGCCGTGTACTGCCTGGACCTCATGGGCGGCGGCATGCAGTCCCTGGCGGCGCTGCCGCACGTGGGCGGTGTGGCGGTGCGCACCGACGCCGAGCGGGTGCGCCGCACGGTGGAGGAGATCCAGGGGATGCTCGAACACCGCCAGACGGTGTTCCGCGAGCGCGGGATCGACTCGGTCGCCCAGCTGCGCCGGATGCACGCCCGCGGCGAGGTGCCCGAGCTGGCCAGCGCCGACGTGGTGTTCGTCGTGGACGGCTTCGGCGCGCTGCGCAAGGACTTCGAGGACATCGACCCGATCGTGACCGAACTGCTCCAGCGCGGCGGCGGGTTCGGCGTCCACGTGGTGGCCGGGATGCTGCGCTGGAACGACGTGCGCATCGCCGCCCAGTCCAACTTCGGGCAGAAGGTGGAGCTGCACCTCAACGACGCGTCGGACTCCACGATCGACCGCAAGCTCTCGGAGACGATCAGCGCCAAGACCCCCGGCCGGGTGCTGACCGACGCCGAGCTGTTCGGCCAGGCTGCGCTGCCCCGGTTCGACGGGGTGGCCGACAACGACAACCTCGGCGAGGTCGTGGAGAAGGCCGTGCGCGCGGTGGACCGCTCCTGGCGGGGCGCGCGTGCGCCCCGGGTGCGGATCCTGCCGCACCGGCTGTCCGCCCGTACCCTTCCCACGGCGGAGTCCGAGCCCAAGGCGGTACCGGTCGGCGTGGACGAGCGCGCCCTGGAGCCGGTGCTGCTCGACCTGTTCGAGCGGGACCAGAACCTGCTCGTCATGGGTGACGGTGAGTGCGGCAAGACCAACCTGCTGCGGCTGGTCGCCGAGGGCCTCGTGGCGCGCTACTCCTCGGACGAGGTGGTGTTCGCGGTGATGGACCCGCGCCGGACCCTGCGGGACGTGGTGCCCGAGGAGTACATGGGCGGGTACGCGAGCAACCCCCGCGTGTGCGCGGGGCTGGCGGGCGGCGTGGCCAAGGAGGTCGAGGGCCGCCTGCCCGAGGACGGGGACGTGGACTCCCTGGAGCCGGGATCGTTCAAGGGCCCGCGCATCGTGGTGCTCGCCGACGACTACGACGTGCTCACCACGGCGGGCCAGAAGCCGCTGGCGCCGTTCGTCCCGTTCGTGCCCAACGGCCGCGACATCGGCCTGCACTTCGTGGTGGCGCGCCGGGTGGCCGGCGCGGGGCGCGGGATGTACGACCCGCTGGTGCAGGCCATGCGCGAGATCGGCACGAGTGCCCTGGTGATGTCCGGCGACCGGAGCGAGGGCCAGATCCTGCCCCGGGTCTACGCGGCCAGCCAGCCCCCCGGGCGCGGCAAGTGGGTGACCCGCGGCGGTTCGTCGCGGCTGGTGCAGACCGCGCTGCGCGACCCCCACGACACACAGGCCTGACGCCGCACAGGCCCGACGACACACGGCAGGAGAGCCATGCAGCCCCCGTACCAGCCCTCCGGCGCACCGGCGGAGAACGAGCCCCCGCGGCAGTACCCCGGGAACGACGGCCGTTCCGTGCCCCCGACCCCCTACGCACCGGTCGGCTGGCAGGACCCGGCCGCCCGGCCGGGCGGCCAGCCCGGGATGCAGCCGGGGTTCCCGACCGGGGCGCAGCCGGGGTTCCAACCCCCTGCGGTCCCCGCCTACCCCGCGCCCTCCCAAGGCCTTCCCCACCAGTACCCCCACGCCCACGGGCAGCAGGGGTACTACCCGCATCCGCAGAACTGGCTCCCGCAGGTGATCACCGACCCGGGGCAGTGGAGCCCGCACAACCCCGAGGTCGGCCGCGCCGAGATGGGTGTGCGTTTCGTGGCCCGGCTCCTCGACACGTTCTTCGTCGGTTGTCTCTGGTACGCGATGATGATGCTGGGAGCCGTCGTCAGCCTGATCATCGGTGGCGGCGACATGGACGGCGGCGCCGGTGAGATCGCCTTCATGGTGACCGCCTTCTTCAACTTCTTCCTGTTGGCCATCGTCGTGGAGTGGCTTCAGGTCCGTCTGTGGGGGCGGTCGGTCGGCAAGATCCTGCTGGGTCTGTGGGTGGTGCGCTCCGATGGCGGCGGAAGGGTCAGGGCCGGTCGCGCGTTCGTGCGGGCACTGCTCTACGCGCCGGGCGTGAACCCGGTCAACCTGCTCCTGCCCTGGTCGCTCACCAACGTCCTGTGGCCCCTGCGCGACAAGAGGCTCCGCCAGTGCCTCCACGACAAGGCGGCGGGCACGGTGGTCGTCCAGGTCCGCCGCTAGCGGTACCGGTCGGACCTGCGTTCGCCCGCGTCACCGTGAGCGGGACGAACCCCCGAGAGCGCGGGTCCGGCAGCACCGAGGAAGGAAACGCCATGAAGTTCGACCTCGTCGGGACCCCTGAGGTCCCTCAGGACGACGCGCCCCGGAGGGAGACCCCCTCCTCGACCGGATCGGACCAGGAGGCGACCTCCGGCGCGCTCACGGTCCGAAGGACCGCCGAGCGCGCGGGTGCGCGGGCCGGAGCGGACGTGGCCGCTTTGACGTCCACCCTGGGCAGGCTCCGGGAGAGGATCGAGGCGACCGGCTCCCCTCAGGACGACGCGCCTGCCCGTTACGGGATCCGCCCCCCGGCGAACTTCCGGACCGCGGCCTTCTCCCCCGTAGCCCGCCCCCACGACGAGTACAGCGGCTGAACCCCAACCTCCGGAAGGAGCAACCGACATGTCCGCGTGGAACATCCAGGTGTCCGAGGTCAGCGGTGTACTGGCCGCCGTCGGAGAGCACATCGGTGACGAGGAGGGCATGAGCGGTCTGACCTGTGACATGCGGCTGCTCGGTCTCCACCTCGAACAGGCCGCCACCTCGTCCGACAGCGATCCCATCGGCATCGCGCTCGGCGCCTTCGCCGAGCACTGCTTCGGAACGCTCCAGGGCATGACGGAGCTGAGCGCCAGCGCCGTCAACGGAGCCGGGAGCGCCACCCTGTACTACGTCGAGGGCGACACGGAGATGGCCGCCGAGGCCCAGGACAACGCCGGAGCAGTGGAGGACCCCCCGCAGGCGACGGGCGGCGGCACGGCCTTCCACTACTGAGGTCCCCTCCTGGCCACAACCGGCCAACGCGGCACAGCCCATCGCGGACCCCGCTCCGCCCGGGGGCGTGGGCGTTCTTCCGGGCGAAGACCAGCGACAACGTCCCCCGAAGCCCGGCGACCACAGGGTTTCGGGGGTCCGGGCCGCGTGTGGACGGCCCGCCTGCGCCCCCGCTAGAACAAGAGGGACATTCCGGTCCAGTAGCGCGGAGATCACTCCGCGGTGTCCCCCGACAGGGCCACCCGTCTGCCCAAGGACCCCTCCCCCCAGAGTCCCGGAACAAGCGATGGTGGCACGTTGAGCGATGGTCTGATCGATCCGGACGCGATCCCCCTCCCGATCTCCCTGACGAACCTGGTCATGTTGGAGAGCGCGGCCGACTCCCTCAAGGAGGACGGGGAGTCCATCGCCGGGCGGGCCCACGACATCAGGTCCTCCTGGTCCAGGCTCCAGGGCCTCTACCAGGCACCCGAGGCCGAGACCCTCTTCGCCGTCCTGGACCCGGTCCCGGACGACGGCGAGAGCGTGGAGAGCGACCTGTACACGGTCTCCGGCGCCCTGAACTCCTTCGCCGAGCGCGCCCGTGAGCTGCGCAGCGAGATGGTCGCCCTCAAGACGCGGGCCCACGTCTTCCTCGCCAGCATCGAGGGCGACGACGACTGGGACGAGGGCGGGCCGCTCGGCGGTGAGAACCCGAAGGTCGCCGAGCACAACGAACTGCTCAACGAGGTCACCCGCATCCAGACCGACTACATGGAGGCGGAACGGGACTGCGCCAACGCCATCACCGCGCTCTTCGGCGGTCCCGTCTTCGTGCCCATGAACGCCGACGGCTCCGACCCGCCCAGCGGCGACGAGATCGGCTACGGCCTCTCCGAGCCCCCGGTGGACATGCCGACCGACTGGGGCAGCCCGCAGGGCACCGACCACCACTGGTACGTCGACGTGACGCACAGCTTCGGCGACTGGACCGCCGGAGCCGCCGTCGAACTGGCCGGCGCGACCGGCCTGCACTACGAGGGCCAGTGGGGTGTGCCCATCATCTTCGGCCCGCTGTCGGCCAATCCGTGGACCAACTCCCAGGGGGTCACCAACGCGCGCAACTACGGGCAGGACACAGCCCTCGGTCTGATGTACCTGAGCGGGTTCTACACCGGTGAGGCACCTCCCCCGGTGGAGGAGGGGCAGGGCCTGTTCGGGGGCACCTACGCCTGGGAACTCGACGGGTGGACCATGCCGTCCTCCCCCGGAGAGTGGTGGGACAACGCGGGACCCTACTGGACCGAGGTCGTCGAGGGTGCGCTGCGCCTGGACGAGTGGGAGGAGCGCCCCGGTTACGCGATCACCCAGATCGCGCTCGACGCCGCAGCGGGCGGAGGGGCCCTCAAGGCGCTCAGGGAACTGAACTCGATTGGCGGCGGAGGCCCCGACTCGGGCGGTGCCGACGTGAACCCGATGGACGGCACTCCCGAGTTCGGCGGCCGCGCCCCGGAGGGTGTGCCCTCCCCCGAGGGCATCGGTGACACGGCCGACCGGAGCCGGGAGTCCGACGCGCTGGAGTCCCTCGACTCCACCCTGGACAGACTCGCCGAGCATCAGAACGGCTCGCCCACCGGGCCTCCAGCACACTCACCCGACCCGGCTGAGACTCCTGTGACACCGCAGGAGAGTTCGGAACCGCCCGTCACAGCCTCTCCGGAGAGCGACAGTGCGTCGGAGGCGAACGGAGCCGAGGTACCCGAGCGCGACGGCGCTCCCCAGAGCGACGACGCCCCTGCGCGGGAGGGCGCCGAAAGCGGGACACCCGAGCCCACCACCCGGGAGGAGTACGAGGCGCTCGTCCGTGCCGAGATGGTCCGCAACGACCCCGAGCTCCGCGAGATCCTGGAGGACATCAGGCTGGACCTGCCCGAGCGGGCCGACGCCGTGGACCCCGACGCCCCCTGGACCACGAGCGCCGTCCGCGAGCCCGAGATGGCCATGGCCGGAACCGGAGGCGGTGGGAACGGTGGTGGCGGTGGCGGCCCTGTCGACGCCCCCACCGGCGGCACTGGACACACGCACGTGGACAGCCCTGCCACGGGTTCGAGCAGTAGCTTCGGAGGAGGCGGTTCCGGCAGGGGAGACTTGACTCTCCACGGCTCCAACCCCGAAGGTCCACCCCAAGGGCCGAACCGCATACCGCCCGCAAGTGATGAACCGATCAAACTCCACGCCGGAGATCCCGGGTATCCGGGGGACCGACAAAGGTTTGGTGATGGGAATGACTTTGTTCTGAAACCAGAACAGGAGTACAGGGTTTTCGACGATCACGGGAACCTCTATGGCACATACACCACCAACTCGGACGGTGAAATCACTGAAATAAGAATTGAATCACAATCCCCAAAATCAAGACATCCAGAATTCCTGAACCCGAGACCGAACGCCACCTACGTCGTCAAAGTCGGAGAAAATGAATACACGTTCAAAACCGATGAACACGGGCGAACGGTTTACGCAGAGGGAGAACTCGAGCACGGCAGACAGAGGAGAAACAAAGACGAGCAGGACAAGGTCAACAAAATGGGGAGGCGTTACTTCGAACTACTCAACGAAGAAATAATTTACGACTTCAAGGAAACCCACAGCAGAGACCCGAAGCCTGGGGAGGTGGAACTCTGGGACGAAGGCAATTGGAACGGTGGACATATTTTTGGATCGAGCGAGTTCCGGGGCCCCGGCGAACGACTCAACCAGGTACCGATGCTGGATATCGTCAACCAGGAACGCGCTAACCGCCAGGGGATCCAAGGCAGCTTCCGGAGGGCAGAGTGGGCGTGGGACGGCCTGCTCACCGGAAAGGAGTCATCCCTCAGGAGAGGGCTAGGAGACCACTATGAGGCGCAGATGGAGATCTGGCGTCCCATCCTCGAAGCCGGCCCCCAGCCACCAGACATCCATGTCAGGTTCTCCTTCGAGGAGGATCCCGGCCTGGAGCCGATCAAGGACCCAGTCACAGGAGAGGAACTACCGCCTCCCCCGGCCAGGGTTGTTGTAGAGTGGTCCATTAATGGAGTAAAGCAGGATACACTTTCTTACGAAAATCACCCAGAATAAATCCAGGGAGATGAAGAAAATTCGACACCCCGTCGGCGGCATGAATCCGATCGAACAGCAGGAAATCCTCAGGGAAATGGGGCTGAAGTTCCTCGAGTTCGCCCCAGAGCAATGGGAAAAAATGGTCTACAAATACACCCTCGTATTTCGCAGTGGGACCTCCAGCTTGTCAGCGACATATTCAGATGAATCTTCTGAGGTCATCGATGCTCCCCTGTCAGCACTAGAGCAGGGGAAGAAGTTGCGCTACGGCATGTACATGGAAGGCAAGGGAACATGGTTTTCAATGAGATACACCATTACCCAACCCGCCAGCTACAGTGTAGATTTCAATTACGACAAGGCTCCGGATGTAACATTCCCTCCTTCGCCCGAAGACTATGCTGCTGACCTGAGAAAATTTCCGCGGGATCCTGAGCACATCCCCGACTGGCTCCAGGAGGAGCTCCGCAAGGCGCGACAGGGCTGAGGAATCGCCGCCTGTGGCAACCTCGTCCCACGGCGAGTGGTTGAACGCTCTGTGCGATGCGACGGCTCCAGGGAGAAGCGGGGGGACGAACGGCCTGAGAACACCCTTGGGCACTGACGCCCACCCTGGTACCTTCACGCAATGACGCGATTCGTGGGATCCCTCATCGGCGCGGGTTTCGGCCTTGCCTTCGTCCTCGCCAACTCCGGACCGCCGCTCGATCCCACCGTCGCCCTCGTGCTGCGGGTGTTCGCGGTCGCGGCGTTCGCCGGGGTGATCGCGCTGTCCGTGGTCACGGGCCGCAGGTCCGGCCCTTCCTCCGAACCGGACCCCGAGGGACCGCGGATGCGGTTCGACGCCTTCTACGGCGTGGTCGTGCTGCTGGAGCTGGTCCTGATCTTCGGTGGCATCCAGGTGCTGCGCGCCCTGGAGGCGCCCATGCAGGCCAACGTCGCCTGGATCACCCTCGCCGTCGGGCTGCACTTCCTCCCGCTGTCCCGGCACTGGCGGACCCGTTCACTCCTGGCCGTCGCCGTCTACATGTCGGCGCTCGGAGTCGCGGGACTGGCGATGGCCCTCACCGGGCACCCCGCCTGGGTGCCCCTCGTCAGCGGCGTGGTCACCGGACTGGGCATGCTGACCGGGCTCCTGGTCGGCCTGCTGGTCCCCCTCGTGACCACCACGGGCAGATCCGGCTCGGCCTCCGCCGACACCGCGCCGACGCCCTCGCCGTAGGCGCGGGGACGGCGTCCCCGCGCCCGCCTACTCCGTCCCGGACCCGTCCAGCCCGAAGAACGGCAGGCACGGCTCCAGGCCCGTCACGGTGACCGGGACGGTGCGGTGCGCCGCCCAGTCCCGCCTGGTCAACCGGTAGTGGTTCTCCACCACCCGCTCCCCCCTGACCTCGACCAGGTCGAACCCGTTCCGGCGGTACCCCAGGCGTTCGGAGACCCTCTCCGAGGCGGTGTTGCCCTCGAACACCGACGACACCGCGGCCACGGCGCCCAGCCCCTCGAAGGCCAGGTGCAGCACGGCGGCGCGCATCTCGGTGCCGATCCCCCTGCCCTGGCGGGCCTTTCCCAGCCACGATCCGGTTCCCACCTGGCGCGTGACCGCGAAGTCGCGCCCCCTCATGTCCTGGATGCCCACCACGGCGCCCTCGTGGACCACGACGAGGTTGAGGCCCCAGTCCCGCGGCTTCCACGAGGCGAGGACCCCCAGGTTGTGCTGCACCACGCCGAGCGCGAGCTCGTCCGGCGGCTGGTCGGTCCACGGTTCGACGAAGGGCATCGTGTCCGGGTCGTGGACGCCCCCGACCGCGACCTCGGCCAGCTGGCCGAGGTCGTCGAAGGACGGGAGCCGCAGTTCGAGGCGGGGTGTGGTCAGCCGCAGGCCCAGAGGCGGGAAGTGGTCGGTGATCATGCGCCGATTCTCCGGAGCCCGCCTCGCGGTGTCACCCGGTTTTCCGGCGCGGCGCCACCGGCCGCGTGCTCAGGAGCCGCCGCGCAGCTCCACCAACAGCGCGGCCAGGGCCGCGGACGCGTCCCGCGGGGCCGCCTCGCGCACGCTCCAGCCGCGCAGCTCCGCCAGGCGCGCCACATGGCGCAGGCCCGGGTCGGTGAGCAGGTAGCCGCACGGGGCGTCCGGCCAGTCGGAGACCATCGGCAGCGGTTCGGTCCGGTAGCCGGGGGGCTCTCCGGGAAGCGCCGCCGTGGCCGGGTCCGCGCCCTCGGGGCTCTGCGACCTCGCGACGTCCGCACGGGTGGGACTGCCCGGCTGGGGCAGGAACGCGTCCACCAGCACGTAGCCGAACACCGGCCGGTGCGCCGCCCGCTGGGCCGCGCCCACGGCGCCCAGCAGCGGTCCGGCACCGCCCTCGGCGACGAGCGCGGTCGGCGCGTCGGGCGCGACCAGGCGGTTGACCTCCAGGCTGGCGCGGGCGACGTAGCGGGCGGCGTGCGGCGGGTGCTCGTCGCCGCCCACCTCGGGCCGGACGGCGGTGAGGCCGTACTCGGCCAGCCGGTCGGCCAGGCCGGGCAGCCGCGTGGGTTCGCCGAGGGTCGGGGGGAGCAGGACGGCGATCACGCGGAGGTGCCTCCCCTGGTCTCGTCGCGCACCCACTCCAGGTAGGCGGGGTTGCCGCCGGTGACGGGCACGGCGACGACCTCGGGAACGTCGTAGGGGTGGACGTCGCCGATGTGCGCGGTGAGCTCGTCCAGCCGGTCGGCGGCGGTCTTGACCACCACCGTCCACTCCTCGTCGGCCTGGATCCGGCCCTCCCAGCGGTAGAAGCTGGTGACGGGCCCGCTCACCTGCGCACAGGCCGCCAGCCGGTGCTCGACCACCGACCGTGCCAGCCGTTCGGCGCCGTCCCTGCTGTCGACGGTGGTCTCCACCCGGACCGTGTCCCCGGACTGCGGCATGGCCGTCCCTCCCACCGGGGTGCCGCGGTGCGCCCGCGTCCCGTCCGGTGTTCTAGGCTCACTGATCATGAGCGAACGTGATGAACTCCTGCGTCAGATCAACGATAAGGCGGTCGTGCGCGGCAAGGTGACCCTGTCCTCGGGCATGGAGGCCGACTACTACGTCGACCTGCGCCGGGTCACCCTGGACGGGAAGGCCGCGCCGCTGGTCGGCTCGGTCATGTTGGACAACGTCGCGGACCTGGAGTTCGACGCGGTCGGCGGCCTGACGCTGGGCGCGGACCCGGTGGCCACCGCCATGCTGCACGCCGCGCACGCGCGCGGGCGCACGCTGGACGCCTTCGTGGTGCGCAAGGCGGGCAAGGCGCACGGCCTCCAGAAGCGGATCGAGGGGGCCGACGTGCGCGGGCGGCGCGTGCTCGCCCTGGAGGACACCTCCACCACGGGCGGTTCGGTGCTGACGGCCGTGGAGGCGCTGCGCGAGGCGGGCGCCGAGGTGGTCGCGGTCGCGCTGATCCTGGACCGGGGCGCGCGCGAGCGGGTCACCGAGGAGGGCCTGGAGTACCGGGCGGTGTACGGGGTCTCCGACCTGGACGTCTAGCACGCGGGCACCGCAAGGGCGTTCAGCGGCCACACGCGTCGGGCAGGCGCCGTCGGGGGCGTACCCTCCGGGCGGCCTCAGCCGTCCTGTGGGTCGATCGTGAAGCTGAAGTCGGGTTCGCGGTCGGAGATGTCGCGCTCGTCGCCGTCGACGAAGACCTCGACGGCGGCGGGGTCGCCGATGGTGACCTCCAGGCCCTCGGTGGCGGTCGCGTAGTTGACCGACTGGCCCTGGCTCATGTTCTGGTCCATCAGCACGTCGCCGCCGGGGATGCGGACGAAGACGTCGCTGGACTCGCCGACGACGCGGACGTACAGGACGCCCATGTTGCTCGGCTCCGTGCTGTCGCCGGCCGTCTCCGAGGCGTTGGCGCTCACGCTGGTGCCGGGGAGGGAGCGGTACAAGAAGAAACCGCCCAGGGCCAGGAGCGACACCAGGAGCACGACGGCTCCAACGATGGCCATCACCTGGCCAACGCCACGAGGATCATTCCTATGCCTGCCCACGGCGTTGAATGTAGCGCGTATCACGGCAAAAAGCGACAGCAGTCGCCTGGAAGCTCCCCGCCTCCCACAATCCCGTCACAACGGGGAGGAATGGGTCACTCTCCGTCGTCCCGGACGCGCGGGACCCGTCCCCCGGCCCCGTCATCTGCGCCTACACCGACAACCCCGGGCAATTTGGTCTAGACCTTTTCAAGGGCTCCGGGTATTCGGGATACTTGGGTGACACCTGGTGGACACACCCGGACGCACGGCCCGAGGGCCGCCGCCCCCCGACGTCCGGCTCCACCGGGGCAACGCACGTGGGGTGCCGTCGGCGTGATACCGGCGGCCGCTCGCTCCAGGCCGAATCCAGGGAGAGTCAAGCATGCCCATCGCCAGCCCCGAGGTCTACACCGAGATGCTGAGCCGCGCGAAGTCCGAGGGCTTCGCCTACCCGGCCATCAACGTGTCCTCCAGCCAGACCCTGCACGCCGCCCTGCGCGGCTTCGCCGAGGCCGAAAGCGACGGCATCGTCCAGATTTCCACCGGTGGCGCGGAGTTCCTGTCCGGCGCCACGGTCAAGGACATGATCACCGGCTCGGTGGCCTTCGCCGAGTTCGCCCGCGTCGTGGCCGAGAAGTACTCGGTGAACATCGCCCTCCACACCGACCACTGCCCCAAGAACAAGCTCGACGGCTTCGTCCGCCCGCTGCTGGAGATCTCCAAGGAGCGCGTGGCCAGGGGCCAGGAGCCGCTGTTCCAGTCGCACATGTGGGACGGCTCGGCGGTCGAGCTGGAGGAGAACCTCCAGATCGCCGAGGAGCTGCTGGCCGCCTCCAAGGCCGCCCGGACGATCCTGGAGATCGAGGTGGGCGTCGTCGGCGGTGAGGAGGACGGCATCGTCGGCGAGATCAACGAGAAGCTCTACACCACGCCGAACGACGCCCTGCGCACCGCCGAGGTGCTGGGTCTGGGCGAGAAGGGCTACTACATGACGGCCCTGACCTTCGGCAACGTGCACGGCTCCTACAAGCCGGGCTTCGTCAAGCTGCGCCCGGAGGTGCTCAAGAACGCCCAGGACGCCATCGCCGAGAAGTACGGCCGGGCCAAGGCGTTCGACTTCGTCTTCCACGGCGGCTCGGGCTCCACCATGGAGGAGATCCACGAGGCCATCGAGTACGGCGTGGTGAAGATGAACGTCGACACCGACACGCAGTACGCCTACACCCGCCCCGTGGTCGACCACATCATGAAGAACTACGACGGCGTGCTGAAGATCGACGGTGAGATCGGCAGCAAGAAGGCCTACGACCCGCGCGCCTACGGCAAGGCGGCCGAGGCCGGCATGGCCGCCCGCGTGGTGGAGGCCGCCCAGCACCTGAAGTCCGCCGGCAACAGGATGAAGTAGTCGCGGCCCGCCACCGGTTCGGTGGTCCGTGAACGGTGCCCGGCGGCCTCGGCCGCCGGGCACCGCGCTTTCCCAAGGGGCGGGCAAGACCACGTTCCTGTCACTGGTGGTGACGCTGCTCCCGGTGCGCGGGGGCCGGCTCCTGCTCGGCGACCTGACCGAGCCGGTGTTCGAGGCCTACGGGCTGGCGGAGGCCGCCCCGGGCGAGGTCCGCGACCAGAGCCTGGCCCGCGACGGCGGCCCTGGGGGTGCACGCGGTGACGCGGGGTTGCACGCGACGCGTCCAGCGGCGCGCGGAGGAGGCGGAGCGAAGGGCGAACGCCCGAGCGGGCGGGGAGAGGCCGGTCCGAGGACGCGGGGCGCGAGGGGGCCCACAGGGCAGAACGTGCGCCGGGCACGGAAAAAGCGCGAGAAGGCTGAGCGGGCGGAGCGAGCGGGGCGAGGGGAGCGCAGGGGGAGGGCGGAGTGACGCGGAACCCTCCGGCAGACCAGGCCGCCCGGTGGCAGGATGGGGGCTATGAACCTGCACCAGAACCTGCTCAACGAGCCGCCCGAGACGCGCCTGGCCGACAACCCCGAGGCCCGCGAGGCCCTCGCCTCCGCCGACGACCCCACCCCGGTCGCCGGGCGCTTCCCGGAGTACTCGGCCGCGTGGGCGCGGCTGGCCGAGCTGGCCCTGGCCGACGGCCAGCCGGTGGCCGCCTACGCCTACGCCCGGACCGGCTACCACCGCGGCCTGGACCAGCTGCGCCGCTCGGGGTGGAAGGGCCACGGTCCGATCCCCTGGGAGCACGAGCCCAACCAGGGCTTCCTGCGCGCGCTGCACGCCCTGGGCAGGGCTTCGGCGGAGATCGGCGACAACGACGAGGCCGAGCGCTGCGCCACCTTCCTGCGCGAGTCCAGCGCCGAGGCCGACAAGGCGCTCAACGGCTGACACGCCCGCGCGCCGGTCGACGGCCGTCCGGAGCCTGTGCGGAATCCGGACGGCCCGTCCACGCCTCGGAGCCCTTGGGGCTGGCGGGACCCGTGTGGCGCACGTGCCCCAGTGCCCCACTTAACCCGGATGCCCTGGTCGTGTACCCTCAATACGCAACGGCCCCTGTCGCAGCCTTGCGCCAGGGGTTTTCCGTGTTCGGGGCCGGAAAGCCCCGGGTCAGGTGTCGAGCGAAGAGGTAGAGACCAATGCCGGCGATCACGCTCGTGGGTGCCCAGTGGGGCGACGAGGGTAAGGGCAAGGCGACCGACCTTGTCGGCGACCGCGTGGACTACGTGGTGCGCTACCAGGGTGGGAACAACGCCGGGCACACCGTGGTCATCGGCGACCAGAAGTACGCCCTGCACCTGCTGCCCTCGGGCATCCTGTCCCCGAACGTGGTACCCGTCATCGCCAACGGCGTCGTCATCGACCCGGGCGTCCTGCTGGAGGAGCTGCACGGCCTCCAGGAGCGCGGCGTGAACACGTCCCGCCTGCTCATCTCGGCGAACGCGCACCTGATCATGCCCTACCACCGGGCACTGGACAAGGTCAGCGAGCGCTTCCTCGGCAAGGGCAAGATCGGCACCACCGGGCGCGGCATCGGCCCGACCTACTCCGACAAGGTCTCCCGCCAGGGCGTGCGCGTCCAGGACATGTTCGACCCCAAGATCCTGCGCAAGAAGATCGAACTGGCCCTGCACGACAAGAACCAGCTGCTCACCAAGGTGTACAACCGGCGCGGCCTGGAGGCCGAGCCGATCATCGAGGAGTACCTGGGCTACGCCGAGCAGCTGCGCCCCTACGTCGCCGACACCTCCCTGATCCTCAACAAGGCGCTCGACGAGGGCAAGACGGTGTACCTGGAGGGCTCGCAGGGCACCCTGCTGGACATCGACCACGGCACCTACCCGTTCGTGACCTCCTCCTCCCCCACCTCGGGCGGCGCGGCGGCCGGGTCCGGCATCGGTCCCACCCGCATCACCAAGGTCGTGGGCATCCTCAAGGCCTACACCACCCGCGTGGGCTCGGGCCCCTTCCCCACCGAGCTGCTCGACGAGCAGGGCGAGTGGCTGCGCACCCAGGGCGGCGAGTACGGCGTCACCACCGGCCGCAACCGCCGCTGCGGCTGGTTCGACGCGCCCATCGCGCGCTACGCCACGCGGATCAACGGCGTCACCGACTTCTTCCTCACCAAGCTCGACGTGCTCACCGGCCTGGAGCGCATCCCCGTGTGCGTGGCCTACGAGGTCGACGGCGTCCGCCACGACGAGATCCCGATGACCCAGACCGACTTCCACCACGCGAAGCCCGTCTACGAGTACCTCGACGGCTGGTCCGAGGACATCACCGGCGCCCGGGCGTTCGACGAACTCCCCAAGAACGCGCATGTCTACGTGCGTACCCTTGAGGAGATGGCGGGGGCCCCGATCTCCGCCATCGGTGTCGGGCCCGGCCGCGACGAGACGCTCCAACTGCGTTCCCTGGTCTGACCCCCGTCTGTCCGCCTTCAACACGAAGAGGCCCCCAGTAGTGAAAGCCCTCGTTCTCGGCGGCGGAGGCCGCGAGCACGCTCTGGTCCGCGCCCTGTCCCTGGACCCGGGTGTCACCAGCATCCACAGCGCCCCGGGCAACCCCGGCATCTCGGAGCTGGCCGAGAACCACGTCCTCAACGTGACCGACGGCCTGGCCGTCACCGAGCTGGCCGCGCGTATCCGCGCCGAGCTGGTCGTCATCGGTCCGGAGGCCCCGCTGGTCTCCGGTGTCGCGGACGCCCTGCGCGACCGGGGCATCCCGGTGTTCGGCCCCGACCAGGAGGCCGCACGCCTGGAGGGCTCCAAGGCCTTCGCCAAGGAGGTCATGGAGGCCGCCGGGGTGCCCACCGCCAAGGCACGGGTGTGCAGGACCGCCAGCCAGGTGTCCGAGGCGCTCGACGAGTTCGGCACGCCGTACGTGGTCAAGAACGACGGCCTGGCCGCGGGCAAGGGAGTCGTGGTGACCGAGGACCGTGCCCTCGCCGAGCGGCACGCCCGGGAGTGCGGTCGCGTGGTCATCGAGGAGTTCCTCGACGGCCCCGAGGTGTCCCTCTTCGTGCTGAGCGACGGGCTGCACGCGCTGCCGCTGCTGCCCGCGCAGGACTTCAAGCGCGCCTACGACGGCGACCAGGGCCCCAATACGGGCGGCATGGGCGCGTACGCGCCGCTGCCGTGGGCCCCGGCGGGCCTGGTGGACGAGGTGATGGAGTCGGTCGTGCGGCCGACCCTGGTGGAGATGAACCGGCGCGGCAAGCGCTACCAGGGCCTGCTGTACGTGGGGCTGGCGCTCACCTCGCGGGGACCTCGCGTGGTGGAGTTCAACGCCCGGTTCGGCGACCCGGAGACCCAGGTGGTCCTGGACCGGCTGGCCACCCCGATCGGTGCCGTCCTCCAGGCCACCGACACCGGCGGCCTGGGGAGCATCGGCTCCCTCCAGTGGAAGTCGGGCGCCGCGGTCACCGTGGTGGTCGCCGCCGAGAACTACCCGGGCGACCCGGCCAAGGGCGACGTCATCGGCGGCCTGGACCAGGCGAACGCCCTGGAGGGCGCGTACGTGCTGCACGCGGGCACCGACTGGGAGGGCACGAACGGCGTCAGGTCCAGCGGCGGCCGGGTGCTCAACGTCGTCGGTACCGGGATCGACCTGCGCCAGGCGCGCGAGCGGGCCTACGAGGCCGTGTCGCGCATCGAGCTGCGCGGCTCGTTCCACCGCACCGACATCGCCGAGCGCGCCGCGGCCGAGCTGTAGCGGGGTGCGGGCATGCCTGAGGGCGGGCGTGCCCAGGGCATCCCAATGGGGAGGGGGTTCGAGGCCCCCTTTCCAAGTCCATCACGGACCGGGGCACGTTCCACAGCCCCTTCCCGAACCTGTGGACAACCCGCCCGACGCCGCTCGGCGGCCGGTGCGTAGGAGAGGGAAAGCCATGAGCGGTTTCGTCGTCAGGCCCGAGCCCGTCCGGGTGGAGGGGCTCACCCACCTGCACACCGGCAAGGTGCGCGATCTGTACTCCGCGGCCGACGGGTCGCTGGTGATGGTCGCCAGCGACCGCGTGTCGGCCTACGACTGGGTGCTGCCCACCGAGATCCCCGGCAAGGGACGGCTGCTCACCCAGCTGTCCCTGTGGTGGTTCGAGAGGCTGGGCGGCCTGGTGCCCAACCACGTCGTGTCCGAGGAGCTGCCGAAGGGAGCCCCCGCCGACTGGGCGGGGAGGACCCTGGTGTGCCGCAGGCTGGAGATGGTGCCGGTGGAGTGCGTGGCTCGCGGCTACCTGACCGGTTCCGGCCTGGAGGAGTACCGGGTGGACGGCACCGTGTGCGGGATCGCGCTCCCCGACGGGCTGGTCGACGGCTCCGAACTGCCCGAGCCGGTCTTCACCCCGGCGACCAAGGCCGAGGTGGGCGACCACGACGAGAACGTCTCCTTCGAGGCCGTCGCCGCCGCGCACGGGGCCGGGCTGGCGGCCGAACTGCGCGACCTCACCCTGCGCGTGTACGGACGCGGCCGGGAGCTCGCGCGGGAGCGCGGCATCATCCTCGCCGACACCAAGTTCGAGTACGGGCGCGACGCGTCGGGGAACCTGGTGCTGGCCGACGAGGTGTTCACCCCGGACTCCTCCCGCTACTGGCCCGCCGACACGTGGGCGCCGGGCGGGCCGCAGACCTCCTTCGACAAGCAGGTCCTGCGGGACTGGCTGCGCTCGCCGGAGTCCGGTTGGGACCGCGCCTCGGAGACGCCGCCGCCGGAACTGCCCGAAGACGTGGTACAGCGCACTCTTGACCGTTACGTGGAGATCTACGAGCGCCTGACCGGGACGAAGCCCGTCCTGTGAGGCACCACGCGGGGGTGATTCGACGCACGCGACCGCCGTTTCGTGCCCGGGAGCACGTATGGTGGTCACGTTGTGCGGGTCATCGGAACGGGCGGACAGCCATACGCACGGCATCCCTGGTCTTTCCCGTTGGCCGAATACCTCTTTGGCCGTTTGGCGGGACTCCATCCCCCGATCTGCGGGTATACCACGTCCTGGACCGGTACATGCGGGCGGGTGCTATAGAGTTCTCGCGAACACCGGTTCACTGGCCGCGCAGGTCACACGCATGATGTCGCAACGTTCCAGGGGAAACCCGCGTCTCATACGCACACAGGCGAAGCCCGACGAGGGTGACCTTTTTTCCACATCTGCCTCACAAAGGAGCACATGAGCATGGGCCAGGAGGTTCGTTACCGCGTCCGCGGCGGACGCCCCCTCAGTGGAACGGCGTTCATCCAAGGCGCGAAGAACGCCGTCCTGCCGATGATCGGGGCCGCCCTCCTCGCGGCCAGGGGTCGTACGGTGCTGCGGAATGTTCCGGTCATTGAGGACGTCTACCGAGCTCTGGAGCTCGCCGAGCACGTGGGTGCCAAGGTCGAGTTCCACGAGGCCGAGCGCACTGTCGTCATCGACGCGTCCAACCTCAACGACCCCGAGCGGGCCGTCCTGCCCGCCGAGATCGCGGCCCGTTTCCGCGGCTCCGTGCTCTTCGTCCCGGCGCTGATGCACCGCACCGGCCGCGCCCGTATCGAGGGCGTCGGCGGATGCAACCTGGGCAGCCGCAACCTGGACTTCCACTACCGGGGATTCGCGCGCCTGGGCGCCGAGGTCACCGAGGACCCCGAGCGCAACCACATCAACGTCGAGGCCAGCAACCTCCGCGGCGGCCGCCTGTACCTGGACACCCCGTCCCACACGGGCACCGAGAACCTGCTCATGGCCGCGGTCCTGGCTCCTGGCACCACCGTGATCGAGCACGCGGCGCTGGAGCCCGAGGTCATCGACGTCATCGACTTCCTGAGCGCCATGGGCGCGAAGATCAGCGGCGGCGGCACGGGCCTCATCACCGTCGAGGGTGTCAAGGAACTCACCGCGGTCGAGCACACCATCATGTCCGACCGCATCGACGCGGGCGTGTTCGCGATGACCGTCGCCGCCACCGGCGGTGACGTCAGCCTCGTGGGCGCCCAGCTGGACCACCTGGGTGTGGCCCGCTGGAAGCTGGAGCAGATGGGCGTGGGCTTCTCCCAGGAGGGCGCCGTCCTGCACGTCCACCGGGACCCGTCGGTGCCGCTGCGGCCGATCAACGCCGTGACCTCGCCGTTCCCGGGCTTCGCCACCGACCTCCAGTCCCCGCTGATGGCCCTGGCCACCCTGGCCGAGGGCGAGAGCTACATCCACGAGGCCATCTACGACGGCCGGTTCGCCCTGGCCGACGAGCTCACCAAGATGGGCGCCAAGATCGAGGTCGAGGGCACCCGTGCGATCGTGCACGGCACCACCAACCTGCGCGGAACCGAGGTCATCGCCCACGACCTGCGCACCGGCGCGGCCCTGGTCCTCGCCGGACTGGTCGCCGAAGGTGAGACAATCGTGGCGCCCGGCTATCTGGTGGACCGCGGTCACGCTCAGTTCGCGACCCGGCTCGCTGCGCTAGGCGGTGACGTGGAGCGCGTCGTCGTCTCGTAGGGGGCCGAAAGCGCAGTTCAAGCCGGGGTGGGAGCCCGCCTCCCACCCGGGCTTTCGGCGTTGATATGGAAAACGATCTTCTTTGGCCCCGCACAATGGGTACGATCTCGGCAATCATGCCGTGACAGAGATCGGGTCGGGAAACCAGTGGGCGCACATAGTGAAGAGCGTGGAATGGTAGCGGGGAGCAACCCGAGGTGAGTGCCCAGCGTACTGGCGATTTGACGATCGGCGTCATAGGACCCCATGAGGTGGTCGAACGGGTCATGCTCATGGGTCCGGGGTCCACGGGACCCCTCAACGCCAGACTCATCGCCGCCGCGTACCGAGATGAGCAAGAGGCGACGGACAAGGTCGTCAGGCTGGGTTCGGCGATCGACGCGTACCTTTTCGCCAGCCCTGTCCCCTACGAGTTCGCGCGCAAGGCCGGTGTGCTGACGATGCCCGCCACCTTCGTGCCTCTCGGCGGGGCGAGCCTGCACGAGGCCCTGCTCCGAGCGACCCTGGACGAGCGCTACGACCCGACCAGAGCCAGTCTGGACGTGCTCAGCCGCGCCGACGTGGTGGAGGCCTACTCCGAGGTCGACCTGCCCGTGGACGGGATCCACGTGCACGAGGAGCTCACCAACACCGCGCAGCTCACGTCCTTCCACGAGGGTCTGTGGCGCCGCAAGGCCACCAGGATGGCCATCACCTGTGTGCGCGGGGTCGCCGAGCGCCTGGAGGCCATCGGTGTGCCGGTGGTCCGGCTGCGGCCCACCAACGCGGGTGTGCGCAGCGCCCTACAGACCGCGGGTTTGCTGGGGGCGCACCACCGCCTGGAGGAGGCCCAGCTGGGCGTCGTGGTGGTGGACGTGCCCACCCTGCGGGACTCGACGCGGCGTTCGACCCCCCGGTACTGGCGGGAGGAGCTGCGGCTGTCCCTGCACCGGCTGCTGCTTCAGGAGGCCCACCGGATCAACGCCACGGCGCACCGGTTGGACGACCATTCGTTCATGGTGACGGCGACCCGGGGCTCGCTCGTGACCGCGACCGAGGGGTTCCGGCAGCCGCCGTTCGTGGAGCGGATCAAGGCGGAGCTGGGGATCGCGATCGAGGTCGGGATCGGCATGGGGCGGACCACGCAGGACGCCGAGGCCCACGCCCGGGCCGCGCTGAACCGCGCCCAGGCGTCGCGGCAGAGCTTCGCGGTGGACCGCGAGGGCCGTTCCCTGGTGCCCGCCCAGCGCGCGCCCGCACGACAGTCCTCCGAACCGCTGCGGACCAAG
The DNA here is from genome assembly GCF_965343085.1 of Nocardiopsis synnemataformans. NCBI lineage: Bacteria > Bacillati > Actinomycetota > Actinomycetes > Streptosporangiales > Nocardiopsidaceae > Nocardiopsis > Nocardiopsis synnemataformans. The sequence goes on from NZ_CBDRFA010000063.1 coordinate 42,818, forward strand.
GGACGCGAGACGCTGATCCGGCTCTCGGAGAAGATCGCCGAGGAGGACGGACCGCTGGTCGTCGACGCGGAGAACGCCGGGCGGATGCTCGGTGTCACCTCCCGGACCGCGCGTCGGCTGCTGCGGACCCTGGTGGAGGAAGGGTTGGCGTGGCCGCTGCCGCCCAACCGGACCCTCCAGCCGGGCCGTCCCCGCCAGCTGTACCGGCTGATCGTGGAGAAGCTCGACAAGGACGCCGCGGGTAAGTAGCCGACGGCCGGTGCCGAGCCGCACGAGCGCCTGTGAGACGCGCGAACGCGTCGGACGGGGGCGCTCCCGACCCAGGGAGCGCCCCCGTCCGCGTGCGCGGCTGTGGGGCCGTGTGAGCGCCGCGTGAGCGTGCGCGGGACGACGGGCGCGGGGGGCATCGCCCGGACGGACGCCATGAACGGCTCGTGAGCGTGCGCGGGACGACGGGCGCGGGGGGCATCGCCCGGACGGACGCCATGAACGGCTCGTGAGCGTGCGCGCGGCGACGGAAAGTACAGCCCCTGCATCCGCCCGGACGGCTCCGGCTCGTGCGCACGCACGGGGCGGCGGGTGCGGGGCGGCGGGTGCGGGGCGGCGGGTGCGGGGCGGAGTTCGGTCGGGAGGCGGTTCGCGGTTGTCCACAGGCTGTGGAGGCCGGTTGTCCACGGGACGGGCGCGCTGGGATCCTGGAACACGGGGGCGCCGCACGGCGGCCACGGCGGGCCGCGGCACCCCCGAATCGAGGCTAGCCCCGCCCCGCCCGCCTCCGCCAGCCACCGTCCACAGGCTGTGGATAATTCCGGTGACCCGCGGCCTCCCGCCTGACAGGCTTGCGCGCATGAGCGACCACGACGGCAACGGCAGCGCTCCGGACAGCCTGGGCGGCAACGGCAGCGGCGATACCGGAAGCAGGCGCAAACGCCTCCTCCTCATCGGCGGCGGCTCGGGGACCGGCAAGACCACGGTCGGATGGGAGGTCTCCGTCATCCTCCAGCGGCGCGAACTCGCGCACTGCGTCCTAGAGGGCGACTACATGGACCAGGTGCACCCGGCCCCGCCCGGCGACCCCCACCGGGGCAGGATCACCGAACGCAACGTCGCGGCGGTCTGGGCCAACTACGCGGCGCTCGGCCACCACCGTCTGATCTACACGAACACCGTCAGCGTCCTGGAGGAGGACATGCTCCGCCGCGCCATGGGCGGCGGGGACATCGGGGTCACGAGGATCCTGCTCACCGCGAGCGAGGCCACCGTGCGCGCACGCCTGGCGGTGCGCGAGACCGGCTCGCAGCTGCTCCCCCACGTCGAACGCAGCCTGAGGGCGGCCGTGCACCTGGACGCCGAGGCGCCCGCGGGAACCGTGCGCGTGGCGACGGACGGCCGCACCGTCGAGGAGGTCGCCGCCCGGGTCGTGGGCGCCACCGGCTGGTGAACCCCCGGGCTCCGCCGCCTGTCGCCCGGAGCCCACGGCCGGGCAGACGCGTGGCTTCGTCCACAGCCTGTGGACAACCTTCGGCCATGCTGCGGCGAGGTCCATGAGGGCCTACGCCGGGGTTGGCGCAACGCCCACGCCGGCCCCCTCCGCGCACCACCGCGCGGTGTCCCGCAGCGAGGGGCGGCCCCGCGCCGTGTCGAGCCACCGGACGGCCTCGGCGAGCAGCCGCTCACAGCGCACCGACGCCACGTTCCCCAGGCGGGGCAGCACTTCGCGCACCAGGACGGCCTCCGCCTCCTCCCAGGACCGGGCGCGGGCCAGCGCCCACAGCAGGCTCACCACGGTGTGGAACAGGAACCGGCCGCCCGCGTCCTCCGCCCCCGCGGCCCGTCCGTCCACCCGAACCAGCTCCACCGCCCGGGCGAAGGACTCGGCGGCCGCGCCCCACTCCCCGACGTCGGCGCTGACCCTGGCCCGGTGCCAGGCGATCTCCGCCTCGGTCAGCCACCACGTCCACGCCGGATCGCCCCGGCGCGGTCCCTCCAGGTACCGGCTGAGGGTCTCCCCGATCAGCCTCCGGGCCCGGGCCCGCTCGCCTTCCTGGGCCGCGGCACGCGCCAGCCTCAGGGTGAACAGGGTCCGCACGCTCCCCGACGTTTCCGCCGCCAGCGCCGCCTCGCACACCCGCCGGGCCCCGTTCGGCCGCCACAGGTGGACGTCCTGCATCGCCAGCTGGCTGAGTGCGAAGTACTCCATGGAGCGGTCGCCCGCCCCGTGCGCGGCGTCCAGTGCCGCCAGGGTCATCCGCCGGGACAGGCGCTGGCGCTCGGCGTCGAAGGCCACCCAGCCGGTGACCTGGTGGAGCTCGGCGGTCGCGGCGAGCACGTCCGCCGAGTCCGGAAAACGCGTGCGGACCGCCTCGCGGGCCCGGGCGGCGGCGCGCACCGCGGCGTCCACGGTGTCGCGGGCGCCGTACCGGGTGTCCAGGGCGATGACGCGTGCGCTGACCGAGCGGATCGCCTCAGCTGCCTGTTCCGGCGACGCCCGGAGTTCCACCGCCCCTGAGAGCACGACCGCCTCAGAACCCACAGGAGTCATCAGCCGGTTCCCCGCACCGCCCTGTCGGCAGCGCGGGGAACCGGCGCGGCTCGGCTAACGGCGCTTGCCGTAGGAGGTGGCCACGGACAGGAACGCGTCGTTCTCCTCGGGGGTGCCCAGGCTCACCCGGGCACCCTCTCCGGCGAACGGGCGTACGGAGACGCCCTCCCGGGCGCACGCCTCGGCGAAGTCGAGCGTGTCCTCGTCCACCCGCAGCCACACGAAGTTGGCCTCGGTCGGCGGGACCGTCCACCCGGAGGCGACGAGCGCGTCGCGCACCCGGCCGCGTTCCTCGACGGTGGCCGCCACGCGCTCCAGCAGCTCCTCCTCCGCGGCCAGGGAGGCGATACCGGCGGCCTGGGCGAGGTGGTTCACCGCGAACGGAACGAGGGTCTTGCGGACCGCGGCGGTCACCGGGGGGTGCCCCACAAGGAAGCCCAGGCGCACGGCGGCGAGCCCGTAGGCCTTGGAGAAGGTGCGCAGCACGGCGACGTTGGGCCGGTCGCGGTACAGGGAGACGCCGTCGGGCACCCGCGGGTCGCGCACGTACTCGCGGTAGGCCTCGTCCAGGACCACCAGAACGCTCTCGGGGACCCGGTCCAGGAAGGCGACCAGCTCCTCCTCGCGCACGGTGGTGCCGGTGGGGTTGTTGGGGTTGCACACGAGCACCATGCGGGTGTTCTCGGTGACCGCGTCGGCGATCGCGTCGAGGTCGTGCGTCTCGTCCCTGAGCGGGACCCGCACCGAGGTGACCCCCGCCAGTTCGGCGAGCAGCGGGTAGGCCTCGAAGGAGCGCCAGGCGTAGACGACCTCGGCGCCGGGCTCGCCGACGGCTTCGAGCAGCTGCTGGAGCAGGCCCACCGAACCGGCGCCCAGGGCGAGGTGCTCCTCGGGGACGTCGAGGTGCCGGGCGAGCGCGGAGGTGAGCTCGGCGGCGCCCGGGTCCGGGTAGCGGTTGAGCTCGGCCGCGGCCCGGGAGATGGCCTCACGCACCGACGGGAGCGGCCCGTAGGGACTCTCGTTGGAGGACAGCTTGACCGAACGCCCGTCGGGACCGACGACCTTCCTGCCCGGCTTGTAGGGCGGGATGCTCTCCAGCACCGACCGCAGATATGGCGATTTCGACTCCGACACCATGGTCCTTCCTCAATACTTTGTGCTAACCCCGCGACACGCTCAGCGACATCGCGTCCGGATCGGTCACCGCTCCCAGCGGAAATATCGCACAAAAGAGGAGATATCACCATGCACTTGCGTCCCTGCCCCACGAACTCGGCACGGATCGACGCTGGTCAGCTCCCCCGGCCGCGAGAGAGGCGAGGATTCATCCGGTCATTGGCCCTTCCTGTGGCCGTGCCCGTCGCGGTCCTGCTGAGCGCGTGCGGTGGCGGCGCCGCCGAACAGCCCGCCGACCCCGGCGCCGAGGCCGCGGAGGCACTGCACGAGGCGCAGCCCCTGCACGTCCGCGACGCCACGTTCGCGGCCGAGAGCAGCGAGCGCGGCACCTACTCCGAGCTTGCCACAGTGCGCTACAGCGAGCAGGTGCGGACCGCCACCGAACTCGACAAGCCCGAGTGCCTGGACGCCGCCAACCAGTGGGCCGGTCTGGACGGGGTGCGGAACTCCCCCGCCTCCGTGGCGGCCTACGAGTGGCCCGAGGGCGCGGTCACGCACATGCTGGTGCGGCTGGACGAGGCCACGGCCGCGGAGGCGCTGTCCACCACGCCGCCGCAGAGCTGCGACGAGTACACCGCCACCCACGAGGACGGCACCTCCTCCGAGTACAGCGTGAGAGACCTGGAGGACGTGCCGCGGATCGGGGACGAGTCGCGGGCCTTCGCCGTCGAGGTGGAGTCCGGGGACGACAGGAACCGCATGGTCAGCCTCATGTACCGCAACGGCGACCTCGTCGGCAGCACGTCCGTCCTCGGAGACGGCGAACTGGAGGACTACGAGACGATGCTCGTGGAGTTCAGCGAGGCCGCGGTGGAGAGGCAGCGGCAGATGCTCGGGCAGGAGGCCGACCGCTGACCCCGAACCGGCCCCGGGTCCGGGGTCAGGTCCGGGGCCAGGCCCGACCCGGGTGCGCGGTGGCACCGGAAACGGGCCCCGGAAGCCGGAGCCCGTCCCGATGTCCTCATCCGGCCGGGGTCGGTTCGCGCCCGTCCCGGTCCGGTCTGTTCGTGTCCTGCTCCATGGCGTCCTGCTCCGCCGTGTCCCGGCCTGCCGCGTTCTGGCCGACCGCCTCACGCCCGGCCGGGCCACGCTGTCCCGGGCCACGCTGTCCTGGAACGCGTCCGTCCTGGAGGCTCTCGTCCGGTCCGCTCTCGACGGGGTCCCACACGGCGGAGCGTTCCCGGGCGGTCCGAAGGCTCAGCTCGGCCCTGGCCTCGTCGTGCCGCCACGCGTCCCGCCTGGCCGCCTCCCCCGGGTGGAGGAGCCTGCGCGGCGGACCGGTCAGCTCGATACGGGTGACCGCGCCGAAGGAGGCGACCACCGCTCCGCTCCCACGGTCGACCAGGGCCGCGCGCACGGCGGTGCCGCGCCTGCCCCCGGTCCTGACCGCGTACACCACGTCGACGCGGCGGCCCTGCCGTACGCCGTCGTAGCGCAGGAACCTCCAGCAGCCCTGGCGCCACACGTCCTCGGGCTCGGACCCGAGCATCACCGGTTCGTTGACGCGCCACACGTCGCTGCGGTGCAGGGTCCGCACGGTGCGGCGCAGCGGGACCTCGCGCAGCGCGCAGGGCTCCTCGTGCAGGGTGCGCGCGGCCGCGGTGCGCAGTTCGGGGCTGAGCAGGGCCAGGAGCAGCAGTTCGGCGCCCAGGACCCCGGCGTGCAGCGGGGTCGGCGAGGCGACCACCTCCCAGCCCGCGGGTTCCAGGCCGAGCGTGGCCAGGGCGGCGGCCGACAGCAGTCCGGCGCGGGCCAGCGTCCGCCAGCCGATCGGTGCCTGGCTCAGCCCGCCGAAGCAGCCGCAGCCCGCCTCGGGGTCGCGCCTGCGGATCACCACCAGGGCCACGACGGAGACGGCGAACACGACCGCGGTCAGCGCCCGCACCGCCTCGCCCAACAGGCCGGTCAGCCCGAGCAGGCCGAGCGCCAGCGCGGCCTCCAGCAGGCCGGTGCCGACCGTGGACGCGCGGCGCAGCCGCTCCGGCACGAGGACGGCCAGGCCCGTGGCGGCCGCCCGCCTGGTGGTCTTGGCGACGGCTCCGACCAGGAGCAGCACCGCCAGGAGCGGTAGCTGCACCTCGCGGGCCGCCTCGACGATCTCCGGGAGCATCGGTCATCCCTCCCCGTCGTGGACGGTGACGGTCGCGTTGAAGCAGCCGTCCTCCAGCCGCCCGCCGAGGGCGACGAAGCCGGTCATGGTCAGGGAGGCCAGCCGTCCCGCGCTCTGGCCGCCGCAGGAGGAGCACAGGTCGCACAGCCAACTGTCGGCCGCGGCGCAGTCGACCACGGGAAGCGCCGCGGCCTCGTGTGTGCGGTCGTTGCGCAGGCTCAGGGTCGCCCCGGTGGACAGCAGCGGCAGCGGAACGCAGGAGGTGCGCCGGTCGCAGGGCCCGTCGTGGCCGACGGGGTCGAGCGCCGGGTAGGCGATCCCGTCGACGTGGGCGCGCGGGTCCACGTGGGAGGAGCGGCCCCACGCCGGGTCGTACCAGGTGGCGACGCCGCTCAGCGTGGTGGCGCGCCGACGCGTGGGCGGCCGGTGCGGTGTGGCTCCGAGCGGGTAGGGCGGCTGGGTCGTGGCGGGGCGCACGGCCCGCACGGCCCCCTCCCACCAGACGCCGACGGCGTCGAAGACGTAGCCGGGTTCCAGCCGCGGGTGGCGGACGGAGATCCGGCCCGAGGTGCGGTAGGGAAGGACGACGGTCTGGCGCGGACGCCCGTGACCGGGGTCGATCTCCAGGGTGTCGCCGTCACGGCTGACGATGACGCCGGTGGCGCGGGCGGTCTGGGCCCACACGCGTGCGGCGATGGGGTGGCCGCCGGGTACGCGCAGCACCACGGCGTCGTCACCGCTGCGGAGTTCGCCCGGGCCGACCTCCCCGCCCCGCCAGAACACGGTGGAGCGGTCGTACATGAAGTGCTCCTCGCCGCCCGGCACGGCCAGGCAGAGGATGCGCGCGTTGGCGCTGACGACCACGCCGCGCGCGACGCGGTGCCCGATCGGCGTGGGTTCGGGTGCGCTCGCGGCGCCGAGCACCGCGGCTGTGAACCTTCCGCGGTCCCGTCCGATCTCGGTGGTCACTGACATCTCGACTGAGCCCCCTCACCAGCACGACTCGTCGCTTCGTCCCCGTTGTGCAGACATGTTCCCGGTGCCACGGTCCCAAGCGACGTGTGGGGCACCCCATGGAACCAGAAGGGTCCCGCGCACACCGGGCTTCGCCCATCGGGCGACTCGGGATCGCCCCACCACAGCCTGTCGTTACAAAGCTACGCATAGAACCCATAAATCTAGAAAGATTCACAAACACCCACAAGACCCCCCAAAACACAGGGGTTCCCGTTCGGTCGCCTCCGGTTCCCCCGACCGACGGAACCGGTCTCCGCCACGGAGCCCGGCGGGCGACACCGGCCCGCACCACGGGCTTCCCGGCCGCCGGCGCCGCGACTCGCCGGGTTCGGCGACCAGGCACGGGAGGAGGCCGGACCCCTGCGGTTTTCCGGTGGGCCGTTTGACGGCGCATGGGACACACGTGCCTGGATGTTTGCGTTGGCTGTGTGAGAGTTAGAAGGGAGAAACACGACGAAAGCCCACGCAGCGCCCGTGAAGGTCGGTGGTCGGCGTGACAGGGACGACCCGGACTCCCCGGTACGACGAGTTCAGCCACTACGTGGCCGAGCGCGGACCGGCCCTGCTCCGGATGGCCCGGTCACTGACGAGCAGCCACGCCGACGCCGAGGACCTGCTCCAGGCGGCCCTGGTCAAGACCTTCCTCGCCTGGGACCGGATCGCCAACCCGAAGGCGCGCGACGGATACGTGCGCAGGGCCATGGTGAACACGCAGATCTCCGAGTGGCGGCGCAACCGGCTGGACGTCTACCCGACCGACGAGATCCCCGAGCAGCGCGTGGACGACCCCACCTGGCGCAGCGACCTGGCCGACGTGGTGGAGCGCGCCATCGACCGCCTGCCCGACCGGCAGCGGACCACGGTGGTGCTGCGCTACTACGACGACCTCACCGAGGCGCAGATCGCCGAACGGATGGGAGTGACGCTCGGCACGGTGAAGAGCACGCTGTCCCGCGCCGTGGACAAGCTGCGCCTGGACGCCGACCTCATCATCGAGCGCACCGTCGGATGACCCCGGGCCCCGCCCGGACCTTGGACAGGTCCCCAACCGCATGAGCGGGCGGTACCTTCCCGATCACCGGCTCCACAGGCCGCGGAGCTCGGACGGGCATTCGTTTTGCGCAACCGTCCGTGGTGTCTGTAGGCTGGTCCCAGCCAGGAGGATTCGCCTAGTCAGGTCTATGGCGCCGCACTGCTAATGCGGTTAGGGGGCAACCCCTTCCGGGGTTCAAATCCCCGATCCTCCGCAGGTCA
>NZ_CBDRFA010000064.1:0-50742 GCF_965343085.1 Nocardiopsis synnemataformans
CCTCCGTGTTCTGCCGTGGAACGGGGTGTACCCGAAACCTGAGGGCGAGCTTAGGGGCGGCGCACCGCGCGCACCAGGGTGCGGGTCCGGACGGGGTGTTGTGCTCCGCTCAGGAGGTCTGCGTGACCTTGTTCAGGCCGCGCGGCACGTCCGGGTCGTAGCCCAGGCGGCGGGCCAGGCGCTCGGTGAGCAGCTGGGCGGGGACGATGAGGTTCATCGGGGACACCCACTCGGGCACGTCGGGGACCGGCACGGACACGTCGCTGGCGGCGGCCAGGGCGTCGCCGCCGCCGAAGCCGAAGACCGGCGCCCCGGCGGAGCGGACGCGTTCGGCGAGGGAGACCGTGCCCTGGAGGGTCGGGCCGGTGGGCGCGGCCACCAGCAGCGCGGGGGTGCGCGGGTCCACCACGGCGATGGGGCCGTGCAGCAGGTCGGCGTAGGACAGGCCCATGGCGTGGAGGTAGCAGGCCTCCTTGAGCTTGAGGGCGGCCTCCAGCGCGGTGGAGAAGGCCATGCCGCGGCCGGAGATGACCGCTCCCTGGACGGCGACCATGCGCTCGACGATCTCCTCCAGGGCGTCCGAGGGCGCCGCGAGGGTCTCCTCGATGCCGTCGGAGGCCCGGTTCAGGTCGCCGGGGTCCAGGTCGGCGCCCAGGCCCAGGGCCAGGACGGCGAGGGCGGCCAGCTGGGTGCTGTAGGTCTTGGTGGCGGGCACCGCGACCTCGTTCCCGGCCCGGGTGACCAGGGCGACGTCGGCCTCCCTGGCCAGCGGGGACTCCGCGCCGTTGGTGACGCCGACGGTGCGTGCGCCGCAGTCGGCGGCCCAGCGCATGGTCTCGACGATCTCCTCGGTCCTGCCGGACTGGGAGATCGCGACGGCCAGGACGTCGGACAGGTCGATCCGGGCCCCGTAGGTGGTGGCGATGGACGGCGAGCCCAGGGTGGCCAGGCGGCCGGTGTGCGCCTGGAGGAGGTAGCTGCCGTAGACCGCCGCGTTGTCGGAGGAGCCGCGGGCGATGAACAGCACGTGCCTGGTGCGGCGGCCCAGGGCCTCGATCTCGGGGCGCAGCGGCAGGAGTTCGGCGAAGGTGCGGCGCAGCGCCTCCGGCTGCTCGGCGATCTCGGAGCGCATCGCGCTCGTCGTGGTGGTCATGGAGGGCCTTTCCTGTGGGTGGCGTGGGCGGTGGACGCGGCGGAACGCGTGCCTCGGCTGACGGACCGCGGACAGGGGCGTCCGCACGGTCGGGCCGGACCCCCGGACCGGACCCCGCGGTCCGCCCTGGTAACAGGTGCGAACCGCCTGCCTTTGGGTGGATTGACACGCGGTCGGAGCTGTGGTCTAGTCCGGACTATACCAGTCATGTCCGAATCGTCCCGGAAGTACCCGGGCCAGGTGCGCCGGACACGCACGGTCCGTCCGCGCTAAGGTCTGACGCCAACCCCGCCCGCCGACCGAGAAGGCCGCCCGCTCCATGTCGATCGATCCCAGCAACCCGCTGCCCAAGTACAGCCAACTGCGCGACCTGCTCCTGGACTGGATCACCGCGGCGGGGCTGGGCGTGGACGACATGATCCCCTCCGAGCGCGAGCTCAGCGCCACCTACGGGCTCTCGCGGATGACCGTCCGCCAGACCATCGACCTGTTGGTGGCCGAGGGGCGGCTGTACCGGGTCCCCGGCAAGGGGACCTTCATCGCCCGCCCCAAGATCGAGATGTCCCTGGTCCTGGCCTCCTTCAGCGAGGACATGCGCGCACGCGGCTTCGAGCCGGGAGCGCGCGAGCTGATCCGCCAGGTCATCCCGGCGAGCGGGCACACCGCGCGCATGCTCGACATCGCGCCGGGCACCCTGGTGCACCACATCGAGCGCATGCGCACCGCCGACGACGAGCCGATGGCCGTGGAGCGCTCCAACATCCCCGCCGCCATGGTCCCGGGTCTGGAGGACTACGACCTCGCCGAACGCTCCCTCTACGAGGTGCTGGAAAACGAGTTCGACATCCTGTTGGATTCCGGGGAACAGACCATCGAGGCCGGGATCTGCGACTCGGCCGACTCCCGACTCCTCGGCCTGCCAGCTGGGAGCCCGGTGCTGGTGATGCAGCGCCGGAGCTTCGCCAACGGACAGTGCGTGGAACTGGCGCTGTCCACCTACCGAGCCGACCGCTACCAGCTGCACTCCCGGCTGGACCCCCGGCGGCACGGCGACTGAAGTCCCGCGCCCACGAGGCGCGTGTCCGAGGAAGGACCCCCCATGAGTTCGGACCAGACCCCGGCACCGACCGCGTCGCAGCCCCCGGGCGGCGACGCGAGCCGGTCCAAACGCGGATCGTCGACGCTCGCCGTCCTGCAAAGGCTCGGCCGCAGCCTGATGATGCCCATCGCGGTCCTGCCCGCCGCCGCGATCCTGCTCCGCCTGGGCCAGCCCGACCTGCTCGGCGCCGACGGCCTGGCCGGGCTTTCCGGGATGGGCTGGATGGAACCGGTCGCGGGCGCCGTCGGCATGGCGGGCGACGCGGTCTTCCAGGCCCTGCCGCTGCTGTTCGCGATCGGTGTGGCGATCGGGTTCGCCAAGCGCGCCGACGGTTCGACCGCCCTGGCCGCGGTCGTGGGCTACCTGGTGTTCGACCGGGTGGCCACCTGGACGATGGTGACCTTCGACGGCGCCACGGGCGACCTGGGGTCGCGGCTGACCACGTACCCGCTGGCGGTGGACCCGGTGACCCGCCAGCCCATCACGGATCCCGAGGCCGTCAACGCGGTCATGCCGGTGATCAACCACGCGGTGAAGAACCCGACCGACGTGCTCGGCGGCATCGCGGTGGGCCTGGTGGCGGCCCTGCTGTGGCAGCGCTACCACCGGATCAAGCTGCCGACATGGCTGGGCTTCTTCGGCGGCCGCAGGTTCGTGCCGATCGTGACGGCGCTGGCCGGTCTGCTGATGGGCGTGGCGCTTGGCCTCATCTGGCCGGTCGTGGGCGGATGGATCCAGGACCTGGGCGAGGGCATCATCGGCGCGGGCGCGGTGGGCGCCGGAGCCTACGGGGTGATCAACCGCCTGCTGCTGCCGCTGGGCCTGCACCACGTGGTGAACTCGTTCATCTGGTTCGTGTCGGGCACCTACACCGCGCCCGACGGCACCGTGACGCACGGCGAGATCACCCGCTACTTCGCCGGCGACCCCGACGCCGGCGGTCTGCTGTCCGGGTTCTTCCCGGTGCTGATGTTCGGCCTGCCCGGTGCGGCGCTGGCGATGTGGCTGGCCACGCCCAAGGCCCGGCGGACGCAGATCGGCTCGATCATGATCCCCGCGGCGCTGACCGCGTTCGTCACGGGCATCACCGAGCCGGTGGAGTTCGCGTTCATCTTCGTGGCCCCGGCGCTGTTCGCGGTGCACGTGGTGCTGACCGGCATCTCGATGGCGGTGATGAACGCGTTGGACGCCCAGTTGGGCTTCGGGTTCTCGGCGGGGCTGATCGACATGCTGTTGAACGCCACCAAGGACAACACCCAGGGGCTGGGGTTGATCCTGTTGCTGGGCCTGGTGTACTTCGCGGCCTACTTCGGGATCTTCTACCTGCTCATCACCCGCCTCAACCTGCCCACGCCGGGCCGGGAGCAGGACCCGGACGACCCGGGCGAGACCGTGCGGGCGCACACCGAGACCAACACGGGCGAGGACCCGCCGGAGTCCGGAGGTTCGTCGAAGGGCGGGACGGGCTCCTCCGGCTGACCCGCCGGGGTTGTCCACAGGCCGGAGTCCGCTCTGGCGGCGCGGGGTTCCCCTTGGGACGCTGAAGGAAAAAGGCTGATCAAGGGGGCCTCGCGTCCCCCTCCCTCGGGGTGCTCTCCTTCCGGTCCGACCGCTCCGGTGCGTGGGGCACCCCCTCGGCCACCGACCGGAGCGGACGCGTTCGTCAGCGGCTTCCCCTTGTCTGGCGCCGGGACGGAGGCGGTGACCGTGCTCAGAGGAGGCGTTCGGCCATCAGGCCCACGCCGATGACGATCATCGCCGCCCCCGAGACCCGGCTGATGGCGCGCGCGGCGGCGGGGCGCGTCCCCAGCACCGTACGGGCGAGCACGCCCACGCACAGGTAGACCACCCCGCAGCTGACCGTGTGCACCAGGCCGAGGGTTCCGATCTGCGCGGCCATCGGCCATCCGCCCTCCGGATCGGTGAACTGCGGCAACAGGGCGAGGAACAGCAGCAGGGCCTTGGGGTTGAGACCGCTGACGCCGGTACCGGTCAGCACGCGCGAACTCCGGGAGGAGGGCACCGCGGCGCCGCCCGCTCCGGGCACCGCGGGACGGGCCAGGGTGACCGCTCCGAGCCACACCAGGTAGGCGGCGCCCGCGACGGTCAGGCCGGTGAGCACGGCCGGTGTGCTGGCCACGAGCGCCGCGACCCCGCCTGCCACGACCCCGGTGAGGCCGACGTAGCCCAGCAGCAGCCCGGACACCGCCGGGAGCACCGAACTGTCCCGCAGCCCGGCGGAGATGGTGTACGCCCAGTCCGCCCCCGGCACCAGGATCAGCAGGACGGACACCGTCCAGAACGCCGCGACCGAAGCCGGTTCCACGGACACCCCTCTCCTCGAAATACCTGTTCAGAGGGGAAGAGTAGTCATAAAACGCCCGAAAATGGTTCCACTTCTTGCGCCCGAAACGGCCACTGGTGGAAGAATCTTCTCCATGGACAACGTCGACCGGAAGATTCTTGCGGAGCTCCAGGAGGACGGCCGCCTGAGCATCACCGAACTGGCCCACCGCGTCGGACTCAGCGTCTCCCCGTGCCACCGCAGACTGCGCGAACTCGAACGCGTCGGGGTGATCAGCGGGTACCGCGCGGTCGTGGACGCCGAGGCGGTGGGACTGGGCTTCCAGGCGCTGGTCTTCGTCACCATGCGTCAGGAGGACCGGGACACCGTCGCGGCCTTCGAGCGGGCGGTCGAGGACATCCCCCAGGTCGTCCAGGCCGAACGCCTGTTCGGAGACCCCGACTACCTGCTGCGCGTGGTCAGCGCCGACCTGTCCGCCTTCCGCGTGCTCTACGACGAGGCGCTGGCCACGCTGCCCGGCGTCCAGCACCTGAGCTCGACGCTGGTGATGAAACACGTCGTCCGGGAACGGCCCCTGCCCGCCTGAGTCTGGCCCCGTGTCCGAACGGCGGGACCGCCGCCCGGACACCCGACCGGCGAACGCGCGTGGGCGCGGCCCCCCCGGGGGAGCCGCGCCCACGCGCGTTTCTTTCCGGCTGTCGCCGGGGCCTACCGTCCGCCTACTTGGCTGCCGGGTCGCCGTGGCACTTCTTGTACTTCTTGCCGGAGCCGCAGGGGCAGGGCGCGTTGCGCGCCGTGCCGGAGTACTCGTCGGCCGTCTCGCTGTGGCGCTCGACGGTGCCGTCCTCGCTCGGCGCGGAGTACTGGAGCCGGTTGGGCTGGCCCTCGCCGAAACCGGGGACGACCACGTCCTCGGCGGGCTCGGCCTCCTCCACCGGAGAGGCGGCGTCCTCGACCTCCTCGTCCTCCTCCACCGCGGTCGCGACGGCCGTCGCGCTGGCGGAGCCGCCGACGGCCGCGGCGGTCTTGGCCGCGGCGGCGGTGGTGAGGGCGGGCTCCTCCTTCTTGCGGACCTGCACCTCGACGTTGAAGAGGTAGCCGACGGACTCCTCCTTGATGGCCTCCAGCATCTGCTGGAACATGTCGAATCCCTCGCGCTGGAACTCGATCAGCGGGTTGCGCTGCGCCATCGCGCGCAGCCCGATGCCCTCCTGGAGGTAGTCCATCTCGTAGAGGTGCTCACGCCACTTGCGGTCCATGACCTGGAGGATGACCCGGCGCTCGACCTCGCGCATGGCCTCCTCGCCCAGCTCGGCCTCGCGGGCCTCGTAGGCGCTGTTGGCGTCCTCCACCACGCGGTCCGCGATCACCTCGGTGGTCAGCGTGTGCAGGTCGCCGTTCTCCTCGATGAACTCGTCGACCGTGACGCTGATCGGGTAGACCTGCTTGAACGCCCGCCAGAGCTTGTCGAGGTCCCAGTCGCTGGGGTCGCCGTTGGCGGTCTCCTCCACGACGTAGCCGCGCAGGACCTCCTCCAGCATGCTGACGACCTGGTCGCGCAGGTCCTGGCCCTCCAGGACCTTGCGGCGCTCGGCGTAGATGACCTTGCGCTGGCGGTTGAGGACCTCGTCGTACTTGAGGACGTTCTTGCGGATCTCGAAGTTCTGCGTCTCGACCTGGCCCTGCGCGGAGGCGATCGCCTTGCTGACCATGCCGGACTCGATGGGCTGGTCGTCCGGGATGTTCAGCTGGTTCATGAACGCCTCCAGACGGCTGCTGTTGAACAGGCGCAGCAGGTCGTCCTGGAGGGACAGGTAGAAGCGGGAGATGCCGGGGTCGCCCTGGCGGCCGGAGCGTCCGCGGAGCTGGTTGTCGATGCGCCGCGACTCGTGGCGCTCGGTGCCGAGCACGTACAGACCGCCGACCTCGACGACCTTCTCGTGCTCCTCCTCGTAGTCGGCCTTGGCCTTCTCCAGCGCCTCGGGCCAGGCGGCCTCGTACTCCTCGGGGGTCTCCAGCGGGCTCAGGCCTCGGCCCTGGAGCTCCTCGTCTGCGAGGAAGTCGGGGTTGCCGCCCAGCATGATGTCGGTACCGCGACCGGCCATGTTGGTGGCGACGGTGACCGCGCCGAGCTTGCCCGCGCGGGCGATGATCGCGGCCTCACGGGCGTGGTTCTTGGCGTTGAGGACCTCGTGGGACACGCCCTCGCGCTTGAGCATCCGGGACAGCAGCTCGGACTTCTCGACGCTGGTGGTACCGACCAGGACGGGCTGTCCGGCCTCGTTCCGCTCGGCGATGTCCTCGGCGAGTGCCTGGAACTTGGCGTCCTCGTGCTTGTAGACGACGTCCTTGACGTCGTCGCGGATCATCGGCTTGTTGGTGGGGATGGGCACCACGCCGACGTTGTAGGTCTGGGTGAACTCCGCCGCCTCGGTCTGGGCGGTACCGGTCATGCCGGCGAGCTTCTCGTAGAGGCGGAAGTAGTTCTGGAGGGTGACCTTGGCGAGAGTCTGGTTCTCGTCCTTGATCTTGACGCGCTCCTTGGCCTCGATGGCCTGGTGCATGCCCTCGTTGTAGCGGCGGCCCGCCAGGACGCGGCCGGTGAACTCGTCGACGATGAGGACCTCACCGTCCTTGACGATGTACTCCTTGTCCCGCTTGTACAGCTCCTTGGCCTTGAGCGAGTTGTTGAGGAAGCTGATGAGCGGGGTGTTGACGGCCTCGTAGAGATTGTCGATGCCCAGCCAGTCCTCGACCTTGGCCACGCCGGACTCGGTGATGCCGACGGTGCGCTTCTTCTCGTCGACCTCGTAGTCCTCCTCGCGCTTGAGGCGCGGGGCGATCTTGGCGAACTCGGCGTACCAACGGGAGTTCTGCTCCGAGGGACCGCTGATGATCAGCGGGGTGCGGGCCTCGTCGATGAGGATGGAGTCGACCTCGTCGACCAGGGCGAAGTAGTGCTCGCGCTGGACGGTGTCCTTGAGCGAGAGCGCCATGTTGTCGCGCAGGTAGTCGAAGCCGAACTCGTTGTTCGTACCGTAGGTGATGTCGGCCTGGTAGGCGCTGCGGCGGTCCGCCGCGGTCATCTGCGGTCCGACGACGCCGACCTCGAGACCGAGGAAGTGGTAGATGCGGCCCATGTTCTGGGCGTCGCGCTTGGCCAGGTAGTCGTTGGTCGTGATGACGTGGACGCCCTTGCCCGCGAGCGCGTTGAGGTAGACCGCGAGGGTGCCGGTCAGGGTCTTGCCCTCACCGGTCTTCATCTCGGCGATGTTGCCGAGGTGCAGCGCGGCGCCGCCCATGATCTGGACGTCGAAGTGGCGCTGGCCCAGGGTGCGCTTGGCCGCCTCCCGGACGGTGGCGAAGGCCTCGGGGAGCAGGTCGTCCAGGGACTCCCCGTCCTCGTAGCGCTCCTTGTACTCGCCGGTGAGGTCGCGCAACTCCTCGTCGGTGAGGTCGACGTAGTCTTCCTCGAGCGAGTTGACCTGGTCCTTCAGTTTGTTGAGTCGGCGCAGGATCTTTCCCTCACCCGCGCGCAGGAGCTTGTCGAGTATCCCTGGCACTTCCTATGCGCTCCTCGCAGATCGCGGTTGGCTCCACCCACGTGGAGTTCAGATCTAGGCCCGCTGACCGCTTTCCCGTGGCCGCGGAGGACGGCGGGGGGTTCCTGGGCCCTCGGCCCTACATCCTAGAGGACACGAACCCTACGCCCACCCTCTCAGGCGGAGCGGTCCGCCCGCACGTTTCCCTGTGCGCAACGAAGAAAACCAACCGATATGTTCCCGCATGTCACAGACCTGACAGAGGGGCAGGAAGGTTTTTCGCGACGCCCCGATACCAGGGGGGACCGGATACCGGCGCGGGCGGGGCGCCGATCACGTACGCCGACCACCTTCCCACGCTTTTCGCGTGGGCGCCGATGGCTCCCGGCTTTCGTGGGTAGGCACGTCATAGGAGTTCGCACCGCGGTCGAACGGCCGCGGGCGGACCGGACGCGAACGTGTTCCCAGGGGGGATCACCATGCGAACGAACCGAGACAAGAAGGATCGCGGGACCCGGGACGACAAGGGCCGCGAGGCGAGGAACCTGTCGGCCCCCTCCCCTCGTTCTCCCGACGACGTGGCCAAGGAGGTCGTCGGGGAGTCGCCCGTCCTGCGGCGCGACCCGGTGGCCGACGACCCCGCGCTGGCCTGGGAGAAGGAGCATCCCGACGGCAACAGCCGTTTCGGACGCATCCGGGGTTTTCAGCACCAGGGCGGCAGTCTGGCCCCGAGCAACAGCCATCGCGGGCGTGTGTCGTCGTGGGCGGCGGTCCTGCTCGCGTGCGCCGGGTTCGTCGTGGGCGGGGTCGGCGTCGCCATGGGGATGTCCGTGGTCCTGCTGGTGATCGCCGCGGTCCTGCTGGTGGCGGCGGCCGTCGTGGCCCTGCTCTTCGACCTGATGAGCGACGTCGTCCTCGACACGCCCCGGACGGAGGCCGAGGAGCCGCACGACACCCCGCTGCACCGGATCAAGCAGGAAGAGGCCGAGCACCGGCCCGAGTAGGCGGGAGCCCGCGGCCCGACCGACCGGGGACGAGAACCGGGCGTCGGACCGGGCACGGGGGAGAGCGCGCACCGCCGCGGCGGGTCCGAGGGGACCCGCCGTGGCTTCGTGTGCGGGGGATCCGTCGAGGGCGGTCGCGGACGTCTAGTCGACCAGTCGGAGGACGCCGTAGTTGAAGCCCTTGCGCCGGTAGACGACGCTCGGGGCGTCCTTGACCTCGTCGTGGAAGAGGTAGAAGTCGTGGCCCACGAGTTCCATCTCCATGAGCGCCTGGTCGATGCTCATGGGCTTGGCCCTGTGGAACTTCTCCCGGACGACGACGGGAACGTCTCCCTGGGTGTCGAGCTCGACGAACTCGTCGGAGAACCTTCCGTCCACCTCCGTGCCGTTGACGTCCTCCTCGCCGCCGCGGCGCTGGACGGGGGGAGCCTGCGTCGCGGTGGCGGTGGACGAGGGCAGGTCTCCGGGAAGGTCGGCGGTGGCTGACGAGACGGAGACGGGAGCGTGGTTGCCCCGGTGGACCTTGCGCCGGTCCGCGGACTTGCGCAGGCGGGCCTCGATCTTGTCGAGGGCGAGGTCGAGGGCGCCGTACCGGTCCGAGGCGGCGGCCTCGCTGCGAATGACCGGACCGTTGGTCCGGATGGTCAGCTCAACCCGCTCGCAGACGTCGGCGAGCTTGGGGTTGCGCTCTGTGGACACCTCCACGTCGACGGTCATGCCCTTCTTCTCCCACTTGGAGAGCCTGTCGAGCTTGCTGTCGACGTGCTGACGGAACTTCTCACTCACACCGGTGCGTCGACCCTTGACGATGATGTCCATAGGACCCCCTTCATCGCGTGGCCGTCAGAAGACGACGGCCAGGCTGGCTCTGCGTCCCTTCCGCCAGCAGGGGGGCGGAAGGGGTGTCGCTCGCTAGCCCCCTTCCGCTGGTGCCCCTGTCCTGTGGGGGGCACGGCTCGGTTGGAGATGCGTATACCCACCTGCGGGGGTCTCATCACGCGCCCCGCGGACACGATTGGTGAGAACCACCGTGAGGGAGGAAAGGATTACTGGGGCGGGTGAGACGGTGCGCCCTGCAAGAACCCACGGGTTGTTCGGGACCACGGCGGGACGGGCCCGGTGAGGGCGCGAGGGGATCGCCTCCGGGGGTTCGCCGTTGGCGAACCCCCGGACGATGGGATGCCACCCGTCCGGCCGACCTGGTCTTCGTCCCCACATCCGCCTGCTGAGAGTGTCGCCGCTCTTGTCCGCGACTACTGCTCTTCTCCCTGTCATGAGGGACATCTGGACCCTCCGCGGGGCAGGGCTTACCTCTAAGGCGCACCGTGATCGGTCGACGAAAAGTCGCCTTACGTGGGCCGTTTCGCCTGCGCCTGGCATCGGCTTGCCGGAGTGGCGCCCCGGTGTTCCCGGGAGCTCAGAGTCTCCGACGCAACCACGGACCCGGACGGGTGCCATACCGTGACCGTAACCTGTCCTGGCGAGGATGTCAGGTAGCGGCCACCCTCCCAACTCATCGGTAACTGCCTCAAAGCCCTTCGTACATGGACTTTTCACCTGTTCACGAGGATTCGTAAAACCTTCTTGCACCGTCCGCCTCCTCCTCGTTCGAAGGACCGCCGACAACGCCGGGCAGGCGCTCGAGGAGGACCACCGCGCCCGCCACGGGGATCCCGCGGACCCGCAGGGCGCGGGTCGCCTCGGCCACCGTGGCGCCCGTGGTGAGGACGTCGTCCACCACGACCGCGACTCCCCCGACCCCCGCGCCGGGAACCCGGGGAAGCGGACGGTCCGCGACGAGGGTGCCCGCCCGGTTGGCCAGGCGCTCGGCCCGTCCCAGCCCGGCCTGGCGCCGGGGACGGCTCCGGTAGCGCAGCAGGGGCGCCACCCTCCCCGCGCCCGCTCCGCCCGCCTCCGCCAGGCAGGCGCGTGCCAGCCGGGTGACCGGCGCCCGGGGGTCTCCCGGCGGGCCGCGCCCGGGGACGGGGACGAGCAGGGTGTCCGGACGGGCCAGGCCGGACGCGGTGTAGGCGGCGGTCAGCCACCCGCCCAGGGGCGCGGCCAGGGCGTCCGCACCGCCCTCCTTGTAGGTGAGCAGCACCCGGCGGTGGCGTCCGGCGTAGGGACCGGCTGCCCAGACGGGCGGGCAGCCCGGCCTGGGGGCGCATCGGTGGGGACGGCGCCGCAGCGCGGTGAGGCAGTCCGCGCACAGTGGCCCCGAGGGGCCCGCGCACGCCGCGCAGGGCTGCGGCAGGAGCAGGTCGAGCAGCGCGCCGAGTATCCACCGCAGCACGCCCGTGGGGTGTGTCCGATCATCCATACCTCAAGGGTCAGCGCCCGGATCGGTACCCGCCAGCCCCTTCTCGAACCTGTGGACAACGTCGAACCCGTGGACAGCGCGCCCGAAGGCCACCGTGCGCCGCGGGAGCGCCGGAGCCGCCCGCTACGGCCGGGGCCAGCAACCAGCCGGTCCCGGTGCGGGTGACGGTCCACTCTCCGCGTCCGGACCGTCCACGGCCACGCTCACCCGCGTTCCCGTCCGCGCCGTGGCGCCGCGCGGGGTGTGCGGCGGCGCGCGCATGAAGGGGTCCAGCACCAGGGAGCCCGCGGGCCCGGGATCGATGGCCCGCTCCCACTCCCGGTTGTCGCGGTGGACGAACGCCGCCAGCGGCTCCCCCGGCGCCGGGGCCGCCCGGTAGCGGCCGCGCGTCCCCGCGATGCGCCGGTAGGCGTCGCCGAGGTCGTCCATGGCACCGCCCTTCCAGGGCCCCGCGCCGGACGCATCCCGGTTTCGTCCCGGGCGGGCGGCCGGAGTCCGACCGCGCGCCCGGGATCCTCAGCCCGGGAAGGCGGGCGAGCCGCCCTCCACGACGCTCTGCCAGTTGAGCGGGTCGCTGGACACCCAGATGTTGCCGTCGTCGGAACCGGCCACCAGGGGCTGGCCAGGGGCGCCTGAGACGGTCACCATGCTCGCGACGGGGGTCCCGGCGCTGGCGGGCGGCGTGCCGCCGTCCAGCGACACCAGGAGGGCCTGGCTCGTACCGCCCTCGCGGGTGCCGAGCACGACCAGCTGGTCACCCGAGCGCCAGGAGATGTCGGTGACGTCCTCCAGCTCGCGGGCCAGGGTCACGAACGACTCCACGGAGACCTGCCCGTCGGCGTTCTCCACCACGCGGCCCACCTGGAGCGAGCGACGCCCGTCCACCTCGGTCACCACCGCGGCACGGGTGCCGTCCCGGGAGATCCGGAACTGCACCAGCGGCCTCTCGCGCAGGTCGGACACGTCCACCTGGACCACCTCGTGGCCGTCGCGCAGCAGCCACAGGTCCGTCGGGCCCGGGGACGGCGGCGGGCCGTTGAGGTTCGGGCTCTCGGCGTCGGAGTCCTCCCGCGCCTCCTCGCCGTCCTCCCCGTCCTCCTCACGGACCTCCTCGACCACCCACAGGTCGCCGTTGACGTCCCAGGACAGCTCGGTGAAGACCCCGTCGGCCAGGACCTCCCGGACGGCGGCGCCCGGGGTGGCCTCGCTCGTGACGACCTCGCGGCCGCCCGTGGTGACCCCGGCGATGGTCTGCTCGTCCAGCGACACCGCGAACCTCTCCAGAGGAACCTCGCCGGACCCCAGGGGGCCGGGCACCGGCTCGCCACTGCCGAAGGTGTCGGTGTCCCAGTCCGAGGCCGACCACAGCTGGCCCTCGTGGGAGTAGTAGACGTGGACGCCGGGCGAGGTCGCGCCAGGGCTGACCTCCGACCAGTAGGTGCTGCCCGGCCGCGGCCGGTCGGCGCTCTCGCCCTCGGTTCCGGGGAAGTCCACCTCCGTGCCGTTCACCCGCAGCGTGAACTCCTGGATCTCCGGCAGCTGGCGCAGGGTCCAGGCGATCTGGGCACCCATGCCGAACTCGTCGGCCTGCCCGGAGTCGGTCACGCTGACGACCACGCGCTCGTCCTCCACCTCCAGGGTGGGCGCGGCCTCCTCGGGGAAGGAGGAGTGCACGGAGGGGTCCAGCCAGGCGCTGGGACCGCGGATGAGCCTGAGCAGCAGGCGCTCGGTGAGTTCGTCGTTGCTGACCGGCAGGTAGACCGGATCCGGGACCAGGGCGTTCTCGTCGGGGTTGAAGTAGTACAGGTTGAACGGGCGGTGGGTGCGCTCCACGTCGAGCTGGCTGAGGATGAGTTCGTCGGGCAGGCTCTGGATGCGCCACTCGCCCTCGGGGTCGCCGTCCTCCCTGGCCAGGACGAAGGTCTCGTCGAGCAGGCGGCCGGAGTCGCCGGAGACGTACCTGCCGTCCTCGTCGATCGTGGCCACCAGTGAGCTGCGCATCCGCACGGTGGCGGTGAGCCCGTCGCCGCTGATCTCGGTGTCGAGGTCGACGGTGTCGTGGCCGGGGAAGACCTTGACCGTCCCGTCCGGGATCCACGACTCGTCCGTGCTCGACAGCATGAAGCTGCGGGCGGCCTCGTAGTCCTGCTCGAAGCTGCCCATGTCCTTGAGGAAGTCGCTGACCAGGCCCTCCGGGGCCACGCCCTCCTGGGGTCCGGCGGGCAGCAGGCGCACGTAGCCGCCGTAGGGGTCGCCCTCGGACTCGTTGCCGTCGCTGGCCACGACCGGGCCGGTGGTGGGAACGGTCGCGCAGGCGGCCATGGACACGGCCGCCACGGCCGCGGCCATGCAGGCGCGCGCGGCGCGGCCGAACCGGTGCGGTGTCCTCACAGCTTCTCCTCGCCCTCGCACTGCTCGGCGCGGACGGCCGCCGCGCCCTCCTCCGTGGCGTCCGCGCCGTTCCTGGCGGGAACCTTCTCGGCGCGGACGGCGCCGTTGCCGTTCTCGCTCTTGTCGGCCTTGTCGGCCTTGTCGGTGAACGCGGTGTAGGTGCGGCCCAGCGCGAACTCCGGCGGCACCAGCGGCAGGGGGGAGCCGCGCAGCTCGCTGCCGGAGCGGCGCGGCAGGGACAGGCGGAACTGGGAGCCCTGGCCGGGCTGGCCCCACGCCTGGAGCCAGCCGCCGTGCAGGGTGGCGTCCTCCTTGGCGATGGAGAGCCCGAGTCCGGTGCCGCCGGTGGTGCGCACCCGGGCCGGGTCGGCGCGCCAGAAGCGGTCGAAGCACAGGTGCTCCTCCCCCTCCTTGAGGCCCACCCCGTAGTCGCGCACGGCCACGGCGAGCGCGTCGCGGTCGCACGCGGCGGTGACCACCACGTCGCGGCCCTCGCTGTGCTCGATGGCGTTGACCACCAGGTTGCGCAGGATGCGGTTGATGCGGCGGCCGTCGTACTCGGCGGTGCAGGGCTCGGTGGGCAGGCGCAGCACGACCTTGATGCCGCGCCGCTCGGCGATCTGCTCGGCGTCGCCGACGGCCTTCATCACGGCGTCGCGGATGTCGAGCGACTCGGTGCCCAGGGTGGCGGCCCCGGCGTCGTGGCGGCTGATCTCCAGCAGGTCGGAGAGCAGTTCCTCGAACCGCTCCACCTGGCTCTGCAACAGCTCCACCGAGCGGCGCATGGTGGGGTCGAGTTCCTCGCGCTCGTCGAAGAGCACGTCCCCGGCCATCTTGATGGTGGTCAGGGGGGTGCGCAGCTCGTGGGAGACGTCGGAGACGAACTGGCGCTGGAGCTTGGACAGCTCCTCCAGCTCCTGGATCTTCTCCTGGAGGTTGCCCGCCATGTCGTTGAAGGACAGGGCCAGCCGGGCGAGATCGTCCTCGCCGTGGACGGCCATGCGCTCGGTGAGGTCACCCGAGGAGAGGCGTTCGGCGGACTGGGCGGCCGAGCGGACCGGGCTGACCACCTGTCGGGTGATGACGAAGGCGATCAGGCCCAGGAGGATGACCAGCAGCACGCCCACCAGGCCGACCGTGCCCTGGACGAGGTCGAGGATCTGCTGCTCGTGCTGGAGCGGGAAGATGTAGTACAGCTCGTAGGCGCGCGTGAGCTGCGCGCCGACCACCAGCGCGGGCTCCTCGCCCTGGTCGGTGGTGATGCGCGTGTACGTGTGGTACTGCTGCTCGTCCACCTCGGACTCGTGGACCTGGTTGATGAGCCGCTGCGGGACGCTGCCCTCGCCGGTGGCCCAGCCGACCTCGCCGCCCACCGAGGGCAGGATGACCACGCTGTACAGCCCGGTGTCGCCGCTGCGGCTGGTGAGCTCGTTGGCGAGGTTGTACATGAGCCGGTTGCGGTCGCCCGACTCGTTCTCCTGGAGCTCGGCCGACGCGTAGTTGAGCCCGGCGCGGTGGTCGGTGACGGCCGTGGAGATCTTGGCGTCGAGCAGGCCGCCGCGCACCTGCGAGATGAGCACGTACCCCAGGCCCACCATCACCACCAGGGACAGCACCAGGGTGGTGGAGATGACCCGCAGGTGCAGCGAGCGGCGCCAGTTGCTGTGGACGCCGCGCACCAGGGCGCGGGCGGCGCGCTGGGCGAGCGCGTAGGAGCGGGTGAGCCCCGTGCCGCCGTCGCGCCAGCGCCCTCCGGTCGCGGGCGGCGCCCCGGAGGGCGGGATCTGCGTGTCGGAGGCGGTCCCCCGCTCCTCCTCTGGTGTGGCTGCGGTCATGTGCGGCTCGGGAGGATCAGGCGGTTCCGGCCTTGTAGCCGACGCCGCGGACGGTCACGACGACCTCGGGGTGCTCCGGGTCCTTCTCGATCTTGGCGCGCAGGCGCTGCACGTGGACGTTGACCAGGCGGGTGTCGGCGGCGTGCCGGTAGCCCCAGACCTGCTCCAGCAGCACCTCACGGGTGAAGACCTGGCGCGGCTTGCGGGCCAGGGCGACCAGGAGGTCGAACTCCAGCGGGGTGAGGCTGATCTGCTCGCCGTCGCGGCGCACGGCGTGCCCTGCGACGTCGATGGTGATGTCCCCGATCTGGAGCACCTCGGGCGCGGGCTCCTCGGTGCGGCGCAGGCGCACGCGGACGCGGGCCACGAGCTCCTTGGGCTTGAAGGGCTTGACGATGTAGTCGTCGGCGCCCGACTCCAGCCCGAGGACGATGTCGATGGTGTCGCTCTTGGCGGTGAGCATCACGATGGGCACGCCGGACTCGGCGCGGATCTGACGGCAGACGTCGATCCCGTCGGCGCCGGGGAGCATCAGGTCGAGGAGAACCAGGTCGGGCTTGGTCTCACGGAAGGCCTCCAGAGCCTTGTCCCCGTCATGCACGAACGAGGGCTCGAACCCCTCGCCACGCAGAACGATGCCCAGCATCTCAGCGAGGGCGAGGTCGTCGTCGACAACCAGTACACGTCCCTTCATCGGTGCGTCCGGCGCCGGGCGTCGGACCCGCGGGAAGCGGGTACGGCGGCGCCTACTCCTCTCTCTGGAAACACTCAAGCGGCATAAACGTTCGGTGCGCCCCGAGACGCAAGAAACTGCTTCGTCCTCCCCCACCTTGCCACCTTCGGGCGGGATCGGGAGAGTGGTCGGTGTTTTTCGGTCCGTGGGAACCGTTTCGGCCTGCGGCGCGTCGACCCTGGTGACCTGGCACGCGAACCTTCGCGACTTGGCCTGTTGGTAACAGAAAGCATACAAAAGGAATGAAGTGGGTCGGTTGCGCCCGCATACGCCCGAACATCGCGGGCAGCGGTGGAACCGGCGGGTAGGTTGGTTTCCCAGAGGCCGAAAACCGCGGAAGCGTGCTCGCGCAGCGTAACCGAACCCCATGGAGGGCGGGGCAGATGACCCAGGAGGACGACCACCGGGACACGTCGGGGAACCCCCCGGACGGACCGGACGGCGGCGGGGCTTCCGAGGCCGCTCCCCCGCCCGCGTCCGGCGGGTGGGCCGCCCCGGGTCAGGAGGGTCCGCCCTCCGCCCCCTCCACGCCCCCCGGTGGGCAGCCGGGCTCCGCGCCCGCCGGGCAGGCGCCCCAGGGACAGCCGGGCTTCGCCCCTCCCGAGCAGGCGTCCGGGTACGAGCAGCGGGGGTCCAACGGCGGGCAGGCGCCCTCCGGACAGCAGCCCGGATACGGACAGTACGGCCAGCACGCCTCCGGTCAGCAACCGCCCCAGAGCGGCGGGTACGGGCAGCAGCCCGCGTACGGACAGCAGCCGGGCTACGGACAGTACGGCCAGCAACCCGGTTACGGACAGCCCGGATACGGAGCACCGGCCGGATACGGCCACCAGCCCCCGTACGGGCAGCCGCGCGCGCTCAAGCCCGGTGTGGTCGCGCTCCGGCCGATGACGCTCGGAGACATCCTCAACGGCGCGTTCAGCCTCATCCGCAACAACCCCAAGACCACCGTCGGGCTCGCGCTGATCGTCATGGCGGTCGCGAGCATCATCAGCTCGGTCGGCTTCAGCGGATACATGTCCGACTACGGGGCCTTCATGGACCAGGTGATGTCCGACCCCGCGTCCGTCGACCCCAACGACCCGTTCCCGTTCAGCGGCTGGTCCCTCGCCGCCGCGTACGGCGGCGGCCTGCTGTCCCAAGCCGGGATCATCCTGGTCACCGGCCTGCTCACGGCCGTGGTCGGCATGGCCGTCCTGGGTCACAAGCTCAGCCCGGCGCAGGCCTGGGCCGCCGTGAAGGGCCGGATCTGGGGCGTCGTCGGCCTGGCGGTCCTGAAGCTGCTGTACCTCTTCATCGCCTCCTTCGTCATCATGCTGGTGGTGGTCCTCGGCCTGGTCCTGGGCCTCTTCGTGGGTGTCTCGGGCGATCAGGCCGTCGGGGTCGTCATCGCCGTGGCCGCGGTGCTGCTGGGACTCGGCGGCACCGCGCTGGCGGCCTGGATCTACATCCGCATCTACTTCGCCATGCCGATCGTGGTGCTCGAACGCCTCGGCGTGGGTGCGGCCCTCGCCCGCTCCTGGCGCCTGACCCAGGGCAGGTGGTGGCGGACCTTCGGCATCTCACTGCTGGCCTTCGTCCTGATGGGCTTCGTGAGCAGCCTGCTGAGCATGCCCTTCAGCATCGTGTCGGTGATCCCCACCCTCGTCGCGCCCGGTGAGACCTGGGCCGCGGTCGTGGCGGGCGCGGTCATCTACGTGGGCAACGTCGTGGTCTACGCGCTCACCACGCCCTTCACCGTGGGCGTGGCCACCCTGCTCTACGTGGACGCGCGGATGCGCAGCGAGGGCCTGGACCTGAAGCTGCACAACGCGGCCCAGGCTGGCTACGAGGCGGGCCCGGAGATCTACCTGCCGGAGCCGCGGACGTGAGGGCACCCGCCGTCGGGGAGGTGACCCGCGAGGAGGGGCAGCGGCGCGCCGTCGAGGAGCTGAGCGACCCCCTGTACGGGGAGCAGGAGCCCTCCCTGTGGGACCGCTTCGTCTCCTGGCTGGAGGAACTCCTCGCGGGCCTGGTCTCCGACGCCCCGGGCGTCCTCAGCGGCTGGACGATCCTGGGACCGCTGCTGGTGGTCGTCGCGGTCCTGGTGGTCTGGCTGGTCTTCTGGCTGCGCCCGACCCGGAGCCGTCGCGCGGGCGCGCCCGTGCACGAGGGCACTCCGATGTCGGCGACCGACCACCGGGCCGCCGCCGACCGGCACGAGAGCGCCGGTGAGTTCGCCGCCGCCGTCACGGAGAGGCTGAGGGCCATCAGCGTGGACCTGGAGGAGCGGGCGATCATCGCTCCGCGCGCGGGGCGCACCGCGACCGAGCTGGCCGCGGAGGCCTCCGCCGTGCTGACCGCGGAGGCCGAGGGGCTGAGCGAGGGCGCGCGGGTCTTCAACGACGTGGCCTACGGCGACCGCCCCGCGACCGCCGACTCCGCGCGCCTCCTGCGCGAGCTGGACGCGCGGCTCAGGGCCGCCCGGCCCGCCGGGGAGGTGAGCCGATGACGGCCACCGCTCCCCCCGCCGCTCCCCCGCGCGGCACCGGCCGCGCGCCGTCCGGGGAGGGCTCGCGCGCCCTGCGGGTGTGGCGCTCGGTCCGGGTCCCGGCCGCCGTGGTGGCCGCGCTCGTCACGGTCTCGGTGCTGCTGTCGCTGGGCAGCGAGCAGTTCCCCACCGGCCACCTGGAGCCCGGTTCCATCGCCCCGGACGGCACGCGGGCCCTGGTGAACGTGCTGGAGGAGGACCGCGACGTGCACGTGGTGCGCTCCTCCGCCGCCGCCGAGGAGGCCGTGGCCGACGCCGGGGACGACGCCGTGCTCGCGGTCTTCCTGGACCACAGGCTGCTCCCCGAGGAGCTGGAGTCCCTGGCCGCGCTCGACGTGGACACCGTCCTGGTGCGGCCGTCCACGCAGTCCCTGGAGGCGTTCGCCCCCGGGGTGACGATGACCGGCCGGGAGGAGCCCGAGGGGTTCCCCACGCCGGAGACCCCCTACGCCCCCGAGTGCGGGCTGTCGGCCGCCGAGGCCGCGGGCGAGGCCTACGTCGCCGGTGAGCTGTACACGGCCGGGTCCGGCACGGACGCCGTGGGCTGCTACCCGGGCGGGAGCGGCGCCGCCCTGGTCCAGGTGGGACAGGGCGGGGCCACCACGACCGTGCTGGGCACCGGCAGGCCGCTGACCAACACCGCGCTCTCCGCCGGGGGCAACGCCGCGCTGGCGATGAACCTCCTTGCCGCCGAGGACGTGGTGTGGCTGCGTCCCGACCCGCCCCAGCAAGAGGGCGGCTCCGGGCTGTGGCAGCTGCTGCCGCTGGGCCTGCGCTGGTCCCTGGTACCGCTCGTTGCCGCGCTGGCGCTGCTCGCCCTGTGGCGGGGGCGCCGGATGGGCGCCCTGGTGCCCGAGTCGCTGCCCGTGGTGGTGCGCGCCTCGGAGACCACCGAGGGACGTGCGGGGCTGTACCGGTCGCGCAGGGCCCGTGACCGGGCCGCGGCCGCGCTGCGGTCGGGGTTCCTGGACCGGGTGGCGCCCAAGCTGGGGCTGGGCGCGGACGCCGCGCCCGACGCGGTCGTGGCGGCGGTCGCCTCACGGACCGGCGACGACCCCGCCCACCTGCGGGCACTGCTCTACCCCGAGCCCCCCGACCCGTACGCGGGCGACGACGACATGCTGGTCAGGCTCGCCGACGAACTCGACGAGCGCACCCGGAGGCTCCGGTGACCCTGAGCCGCGGGGACCAGCGACCGACCACTGAGGTATCGAGAGAGGTAGACGGCACGTGAGCGCCTTCACACCCGAGGCACTGCCATCAGCCGACGAGGCGCGCGCGGCCCTGGTCGCCCTGCGCCGCGAGGTGGCCAAGGCGGTCGTGGGCCAGGACGAGACGGTGACCGCGATGGTCGTGGCGCTGCTGTGCCGCGGCCACGTGCTGATGGAGGGCGTGCCCGGCGTCGCCAAGACGCTGCTGGTGCGCACCCTCGCGGCGGCGCTGTCCCTGGACCACAAGCGGGTGCAGTTCACCCCGGACCTGATGCCGGGCGACGTGACGGGCTCGCTGGTCTACGACCAGCACACCGCGAAGTTCGAGTTCATGGAGGGGCCGGTCTTCACCAACCTGCTGCTCGCGGACGAGATCAACCGGACCCCGCCCAAGACCCAGGCGTCGCTGCTGGAGGCGATGGAGGAGCGCCAGGTGACCGTGGAGGGCAGGCCGTCCGCGCTGCCCGACCCGTTCATGGTGGCCGCCACCCAGAACCCGGTGGAGTACGAGGGCACCTACCCGCTGCCCGAGGCCCAGCTGGACCGGTTCCTGCTCAAGGTGACCGTCCCGCTGCCCGAGCGGGCGGCCGAGGTGGAGATGCTGGGCCGCCACGCGGCCGGTTTCGACCCGGGCGACCTGGCCGCGGCCGGGGTGACCGCGGTGGCGGGCGCGGCGGAGCTGCGCGCGGCCCGGCTGGCCGTGGAGCGGGTGCGGGTGGCGCCCGAGGTGCTGGGCTACATCGTGGACCTGTGCCGGGCCACCCGGCAGTCGCCGTCGCTCCAGCTGGGCGCGTCCCCGCGCGGTGCCACGGCGCTGCTGCGCACCAGCCGGGCGTGGTCGTGGCTGTCGGGCCGCGACTACGTCACCCCCGACGACGTGAAGGCGCTGGCCAAGGGCACGCTGCGGCACCGGATCGCGCTGCGCCCCGAGGCCGAGCTGGAGGGGGCGACCACCGACGGAATCCTGGACGGTGTGCTCGCCTCCGTCCCGGTGCCGCGCTGATGGTGGTCACCGGCCGGGCGGTGCTGCTGGCGCTGGCGGCCACGGTCGCGGTGGCGCTGTCCGGTCTGATCGGCGCCGGGGCCGCGGCCGTGGCCCTGGGCGTGCTGGCGGTGCTGCTCGCCCTGGACGTCGTGCTGGCGGCGAGCCCCAAGGCGGTGCTGCTGTCCCGGGAGGGGGACACGTCGCTGCGCCTGGGCGACTCGGCGACGGTGTACGTGACCGTCGCCAACCCCACGCGGCGGAGGCTGCGGGGGTCGGTGCGCGACGCCTGGCCGCCGAGCGCGCACGCCGCGCCGCGCAGCCAGCCGCTGCGCGTGCCCTCCGGGGAGCGGCGTCGGGTGACGACCGTCCTGACCCCGACGCGGCGCGGCGACGCCCGGGCCGCGGGCGTGACCGTGCGCAGCCTGGGGCCGCTGGGACTGGCGGGTAGGCAGCGGACGCTGCCCGCGCCGTGGACCGTGCGCACGCTGCCGCCCTTCCACAGCAGGCGCCACCTGCCGGGCAAGCTGTCCCGGCTGCGCGAGCTGGAGGGCCAGCACACGGCGATGGTGCGCGGGCAGGGCAGCGAGTTCGACTCACTGCGCGACTACGTGCCCGGCGACGACGTGCGGTCGATCGACTGGCGGGCCACGGCCCGCGGCGACGGCGTGGTGGTGCGCACGTGGCGGCCCGAGAGGGACCGGCGCATCCTCATCGTGCTGGACACCGGGCGCACGTCGGCGGGTCGGGTGGGCGACACCCCGCGCCTGGACCACGCCATGGACGCGGCGCTGCTGCTGGCGGCGCTGGCGGGCAGGGCGGGCGACCGGGTGGACTTCCTGGCCTACGACCGGCGCACGCGCGCGCAGGTGCGCTCGTCGGGCAAGGGCGGCCAGCAGGTGGGCCGGATCGTGGAGGCCATGGCGCCGCTGGAGGCGGAGCTGGTGGAGTCCGACCCGGCGGGCCTGGTGGGGACCGTCCTGGGCACCCAGGGGCGGGCCCGGCGGCTGGTGGTGCTGCTGACCGACCTGAACGCGGCGTCGCTGGAGGAGGGGCTGCTGCCGAGGCTGCCCGTGCTCACCTCCCGGCACCTGCTGCTGGTCGCCGCGGTCAACGATCCGGCGGTGGAGCTGATGGCCGCCGAGCGGGGCAGCGCGGACGCGCTGTACCGGGCGGCCGCGGCCGAGCGGACGCTGGGCGAGCGGCGCCGGGTGACCGCCGAGCTGCGCCGCATGGGGGTGGAGGTGGTCGACGCCGACCCCGAGCACATCGCTCCGGCGCTGGCGGACGCCTACATCAACCTCAAGGCCCAGGGCAGGCTGTAGGGCCGGGTCTTCCTCCGTCACCGTCCGGGTGCCGCCCCTCCCCGGGGCGGCGCCCGGGCGTGCAGTATGGAGGGCATGACCTCTCCCCCCGGGGCCCACGGCAACGCCTCCTCCGGTGCCGTCCACGGCCAACTGCTCCAGGTACGCGACATCCACGGCGGTGTGACCCTCCAGGCGCCCGCTCCCGCTCCGCCGCCGCTCGCCGACGTGTCCCTGGACCCGCCGCGGCTGGCGACGGCCGTACGGGGGCGTGAGGAGCTTCTGGAGGCCCTGGGCGGGGCGATGGAGACCGGCGCACCGGTTCCGCACGTGCTGACCGGGCCGGGCGGGTTCGGCAAGACCACGGTGGCGGCGGCGCTGGCCGATCGGGCGCGGCGCGACGGGTGGACGGTGTTCTGGGTGCGGCCCGGGAGCGTGGCGGCGAGCATGGTCGAGGCCGCCGTGGAGGTGGGCGGTCCCCGGCAGGAGGCCGAGCAGGTGAAGGGGGCGCGGCGCCAGGCGGCCCGGTGGGTGTGGCGGCACCTGGACGCGGCGGCGCGGCCGTGGCTGCTGGTGATCGACAACGCCGACCGGCCCGAGGAGCTGGACCCGGAGAACCGGCCCGGGGACCAGCTGGGGTGGATGCGGGCGAGTCCGGGCGGGTTCGTGCTGGTGACCAGCCGGGT
The DNA here is from genome assembly GCF_965343085.1 of Nocardiopsis synnemataformans. NCBI lineage: Bacteria > Bacillati > Actinomycetota > Actinomycetes > Streptosporangiales > Nocardiopsidaceae > Nocardiopsis > Nocardiopsis synnemataformans. The sequence continues at coordinate 23,096 of NZ_CBDRFA010000064.1, forward strand.
GGACGACCCCGCACAGTGGGCGCCCGCGCGGGTGCACCGGATCGGGGAGCTGGAGGGGTCGGCGGCGTCCGAGGCGCTGGCCGACCACGCGGGGGCGGGCGGTTCGGCGGAGCTGGCGGGCGCGGAGGAGCTGGCCCGCCGTTTGGGCGGGGTGCCGCTGGCGCTGTCGCTGGCCGGGCGGATCCTGGCCACGCACCGGGTGCTGTTCCCGGACGCGTACGCGCTGCTGGCACGGCTCGGCGAGGGCGTCGTGGCCCTGGACGAGCTGGCGGCGCCCTTGGTCGGGGGCGCCGAGGCGGAGCGGAAGCTGCTGTCGGGGGTGTGGGAGCTGTCCCTGCGGCTGGTGGAGGAGCGCGAGCCCAGGGCGGTGCCGCTGCTGAAGCTGTTGGCCGTGCTGGGCCCCGACGCCAGTGAGGTTCCGCTGCGCAGGCTCCCGCTGTCGGAGCTGGACGGCGGCGTGCTGGGTTCCCTGACCGATGCGGACATGGCCAGGGCCGTGAACGCGCTGGTGGTGCACGGGCTGGTCTCGGTCGTCTCGCCGCAGGGGGAGACCGCGCTGCGGCTGCACCCGCTGGTGTCGGAGACCGTGCGCGCGGGGTTGGTAGAGGCGGATCTGGGACTGGTCGACGAGGCGGAACGGCTGCTCGGCTGGCAGCGCGACCGCGACCTGGGCTTCGAACTGCGGGCCCATGACGCCGTCACCCGTCTCTACCTCCGGCTGTGCTCCCGGGTGGACCCGGCCGTCGTCGACAGCGTGGTGTCCGGCGCCCGCAGCCTGACGTTGCTCAGCCTCACCGACGAGGCTCTCGGTATCCTGGAGAACGCGGTCACGGAGGCGGTGGAGGTGCTCGGGCACTCCCATCCGGCCACGCTCCGGGCCCGGCACGCACTGGGCGACGCCCTGCGAGCGCAGGAGCGGATCGAGGAGGCCGAGGAGGTCTACCGGTCGGTGTACCGCGATCGCGAGGCCGCTCTCGGGCCCGCGCACCCCGAGACCCTGAGCACCCGGCACCAGGTCGCCCTGATGGCCGGGCTCCGCGGTGACCTGGACACCGCCGAGGAGGGGTTCCGCGCCATCTGGGAGGCCCACGCGTGCCCGGGCTGGAAGGAGCACCCGACCGCGCTGGAGGCACTGCAGAACCTGGCCTATATCCGCATGCTCGGAGGCGACACGGAGGCGGCCGAGAGGGACTTCCGCAGGGTACGTCGGGCACAGGCGCACCTCCTGGGAGAACGGCACCCGAAAACCGTCATGGCCGACTATTACCTCGCCCGGACCGCCTCAGTCCGTGGGGACCACGCGACGGCTGTCGAGTTGTTCGGCCACGTGGTCGAAGCACGTACGTCGGCGCTGGGAGAGGACCACCCCGATACCGCGCTGGCACGAGAGCACAGGGAGGAGTCCCTTCGCCAGCTCAACGAGGGCTGACACCATCCAGGGCATGTTCCTCGGGCTCATCCGGCTGCTCTGGTGGAACCGATCTGCGCCGAACGGGCACCACGAGAGGCGTCTGAGGCTGTAGGCGTTAGGCAGAAAGCCCAACCCGGCAGGACTCAGATCTACCGGGCGGTCGGCAAGCGCATGAAGCCCAACCATTCCCTCGCGCCAATATCCAGCACCGTGCCGTCCCGATTCTGGGTGTCCCGCACCAGCACCACGAGGCGGTCAGTGAACGCCACCTCGACGCAGTTACCGTTCTCGAAGCTGCTGTAGCTGCTCTTGTGCCAGACCGGCTCGGTGAGAGCTACCTCCAGGCAAGCACCCTCGAAGCTGCTGTGGGAGCTCTTGAACCAGCGGAGGGATTTGGTGTCCATGGCCCGGATGATGCCACCAGGCCGACCACCGGAACAGCCCGTGGCCGCAGGTGGCCAGAGACCGGACGACCCGGCACGCCCGCGCAACGGACCGGCCGGTGGCCTCAGGCCACCGGGACGGCCGCGGGGGCGTTCTCCAGGTCGCCGGTCTCGCCCTCCCGGTAGGCCTTCTTGCCCACCGTGAACACGTAGACCACGAACAGCAGCTCCGCCAGCGCGCCGATGCCCAACGCCACCGGGATCGGGATGACCCCGGCCGCGGCGTTGCCGGTCACCACGCCCTCGATGAGCCCGGAGATGAGCAGCACCACCACCAGCCCCAGGGCCACCGCGATGGCGGCGCGCCCCTCCTCGCCCAAGGCGCGCATGCGGGTGCGGTCACCGGGCGCGATGATCGTCCACCCCAGTTTGAGGCCCACCCCGCCCGCGACGAAGACGGCGGTCAGCTCCAGCATCCCGTGCGGCAGGAGCAGCCCGAAGAACACGTCGCCCTGGCCGTGGGCGAGCATGATCCCCGCGGCGACACCCACGTTCACCGCGTTCATCAGCAGCACCGCCAGGGTCGGCAGCCCCAGGGCCACGCCGTAGATGATCGCCTGCGCCGACACCCACGCGTTGTTGGTCCACACCTGGGCGGCGAACGAGCCCCGGGGGTTCTCCATGTAGTAGTTCGCGAAATCGTGGTCGACGTACTGCGCCATGAAGTCCGGCGTGCCCAGGGCGTGCAGCACGTCGGGCTCGGACACGATCCAGAGGGCGGTGACCGCGGCGATCGCGACCATGCCCGCGCTGGTGCCGATCCACCACCACCGCAGCCGGTACAGCACCGCCGGGAACACGCGGGTGAAGAACCCGCCGACGTCGCGCCACGCGGAGGCGTGCGCGCCGGTCACCGCGGAGCGGGCCCGCGCCACCAGTGCGGACAGCCTGCCCACCAGCGCCGGGTCCTGCCCGGAGGAGCGCACCACCGACAGGTGGGTGGACACCCGCTGGTAGAGCTCGACGAGTTCGTCGATCTCCTCACCGTCCAGCGAGCGGCGCCTGCGCACCAGTCGGTCCAGCCGTTCCCACTCCGGGGCGTGCGCCGCGGCGAACACGTCGATATCCACGCAAGGGACCCTATCCGTTTCGCGCGCGGTCCGGTTCGGGCGCCGGTTGCCGGGCCCCTCCGTCCCGCCTGTTCGGAGCGCGCTCCGGACTCCGCTGCGAACAGCCGTCCCGCGTGCCGGGTAATGTCGGAACGACGGTTTCAGACAGCCCTGAGGGAGCGAGTGCTGGTGTCCTATCCCGGCAACGGCGACACCCGCGCCGACGTGTACGGCGTGACACCTCTGGTCACGGGTGACGCCGTGGTCCTGGACCTGCGTCCGGCCGGTTTCGCCACCAGGGCCGCGGCCCTGGCCATCGACGCCCTGGTCCAGACCATCGCCCTGATCGCGCTGAGCGTCCTGGTCCTGTGGATCGGCAGGGAGCTGGACCCCGCGGTCACCGCCGCCGTGTCCCTGTCGAGCGTGATCCTGGTCCTGGTCGGCTACCCGGCCGTCTTCGAGACCGTCTCCCGGGGGCGCTCCCTGGGCAAGATGGCCCTGGGCCTGCGCGTGGTCGGCACCGACGGCTCCCCCGAGCGGTTCCGGCAGGCGCTGGGCCGGGCGCTGGCCGCGTTCGTGGAGATCTGGGCGACGAGCGGCGTGGTCGCGCTGATCACGTCCATGATCAACCGCGACGGCCGCCGCGTGGGCGACTTCGTGGCCGGGACGATGGTGGTGGAGGAGCGCGGCGGCAGGCCCCGCGAGGAGGTCGTCCCGATGCCCCCGCACCTGGCGGCCTGGGCGTCGAACACCGAGCTGTCGCGGCTGTCCCCGGAGACCGCGGCGGCGGCGCGCCAGTACGTGCTCCGGTACGGGGAGCTGGCCGAGCACACCCGCCACGAGATGGGCGTCCGGCTGGCCGACACGGTGGCCGCGCAGATCAGCCCGCCCCCGCCGCCGGGGACCACCCCGCCCTACTTCCTGGCCGCGGTGCTCGCCGAGCGCCGACGCCGCCACGAGATCGCCGCCCAGCGCTCCCAGCCCGGTCACCCGCAGGGCGGCTCCCAGCAGCAGTGGTACGGCCCGCGCTCCTCCCGCTGAACCGGGGCCGCCTGGAGGCGGCGGTCGCCGCGACCACGCTGAGCGCAAGGCGACCGGTCGGGCGCGGGAGCGCCCGTCAGGCGTGCCAGGAGCGCAGGTAGGCCTCCTGTCCGGGGGTGAGCGCGTCGATGCGCACCCCCAGCGCGGCCAGTTCGAGCCGGGCCACCTCGGTGTCGGTCTCGGCGGGCACCTCCACCACGCCCGGCTCCAGGTCGGAGGCGTTGCGGGCCAACCAGGCCGTGGTCAGGGCCTGCACCGCGAAGGACAGGTCCATCACGGCGGCCGGGTGCCCCTCGGCGGCGCCGAGGTTGACCAGGCGCCCCTCGGACAGCAGGAGCAGTCGGCGCCCGTCGGCCAGCACGTACTCGTCGGCCTGCTCGCGCACGCCCCGGTTGACCTCCACGGACCGGCCCTCCAGGGCGTTCAGGTCGATCTCCAGGTCGAAGTGGCCGGAGTTGGCGAGGATCGCGCCGTCCTTCATCAGGTCCAGGTGCTCGGCGCGGACGACGTCGCGGTTGCCGGTGACGGTGACGAACACGTCCCCGACGGGGGCCGCCTCCTCCATGGTGGTGACGGTGTAGCCCTGCATGACCGCGTCCAGGGCCTTGACCGGGTCGACCTCGGTGACGACCACGCGGGCGCCCATGCCGCGGGCACGCTCGGCCAGGCCCCGGCCGCAGTAACCGAACCCGGCGACCACGACCGTGCGCCCGGCGAGCAGGGCGTTGGTGGCCCGCAGGATGCCGTCGATGGTGGACTGGCCGGTGCCGTACCGGTTGTCGAACATGCGCTTGGTGGCGGTGTCGTTGACCGCGACCATCGGCAGTCGCAGTTCGCCCTCGGCGCTCATCCGGCGCAGCCGGATCACGCCGGTGGTGGTCTGCTCGCAGCCGCCCAGCACTCCGTCGAGGAGGTCGGGGCGGGCCAGGTGGGCCGTGTTGACCAGGTCGCATCCGTCGTCGAGCAGCAGGTGCGGCCGCGACTCCAGGACCGTGACCAGGTTCCGGTCATAGGAGGCCGGGTCCATTCCGGCCCAGGCGTGGACCGAAACCCCGTACCCGGTGACCAGGGCGGCGGCGGTGTCGTCCTGTGTGGACAGCGGGTTGGACGCCGCCAGCCACACGCTCGCGCCGCCCGCACGCAGGGCCCGCAGCAGGTTGGCGGTCTCGGCGGTCACGTGCAGGCACGCGGCCACGCGCAGGCCGTCCAGGGGGCGTTCGGCGGCGAAGCGCTCGCGCACGCTGCGCAGCACCGGCATGGAGCGCTCGGCCCAGTCCACGCGGCGGACCCCGGCCCCGGAGAGGCCGAGGTCCGCCACCTGGTGGGAGGGGAGTGTCATGTGCTGCCTAGTAGCGGTAGTGGTCGGGCTTGTAGGGGCCCGCGACGTCCACGCCGATGTAGGCGGCCTGCTCCTTGGTGAGCTGGGTCAGCTTGACGCCGAGCGCGTCCAGGTGCAGCCGGGCGACCTTCTCGTCGAGGATCTTGGGCAGCGTGTACACGTCGGTCGGGTACTCGTCGGGCTTGGTGAACAGCTCGATCTGCGCGATGACCTGGTTGGTGAAGCTGTTGGACATCACGAAGCTGGGGTGGCCGGTGGCGTTGCCCAGGTTGAGCAGGCGGCCCTCGGAGAGCACCAGGACGGACGTGCCGTCGGAGAAGGTCCACTCGTGGACCTGCGGCTTGATCTCCTTCTTGACGACGCCGGGGACCTTGGCCAGACCGGCCATGTCGATCTCGTTGTCGAAGTGGCCGACGTTGCCGACGATCGCCTGGTGCTTCATGCGGGTGATCTGGTCGGCCATGATCACGTTGAAGTTGCCGGTGGTGGTGATGAAGATGTCACCGGTCTCCAGCACGTCCTCCAGGAGCGTGACCTGGTAGCCGTCCATGGCCGCCTGGAGGGCGTTGATCGGGTCGACCTCGGTGACGACCACGCGGGCGCCCTGGCCGCGCAGGGCCTCGGCCGCGCCCTTGCCGACGTCGCCGTAACCGCACACCACGGCGACCTTGCCGCCGATGAGCACGTCGGTGGCGCGCATGATGCCGTCCGGCAGCGAGTGGCGGATGCCGTACTTGTTGTCGAACTTGCTCTTGGTGACCGAGTCGTTGACGTTGATCGCGGGGAAGGCCAGGGTGCCCTCGCGGCGCATCTCGTACAGGCGCAGGACACCGGTGGTGGTCTCCTCGGTGACGCCCTTGATGCGCTTGGCGATCTCGGTCCACTTGGTGGCGTCGCGCTCCAGGCTGGCGCTGAGCAGGCGCAGCACGACGCCCATCTCCTCGCTGTCGGCGCTGTCGGGGTCGGGGACCGCGCCCGCCTTCTCGTACTCGGCGCCCTTGTGGACGAGCATGGTGGCGTCGCCGCCGTCGTCCAGGATCATGTTGGGGCCCTCGGCGCCCGGCCAGGTCAGCGCCTGCTCGGTGCACCACCAGTACTCCTCCAGGGTCTCGCCCTTCCAGGCGAAGACCGGGACGCCCCTGGGGTCCTCGGCGGTGCCGTCGGGGCCGACGACGACCGCCGCGGCGGCGTGGTCCTGGGTGGAGAAGATGTTGCAGCTGACCCAGCGCACCTCGGCGCCCAGGGCGACCAGGGTCTCGATGAGGACCGCGGTCTGGACGGTCATGTGCAGCGAGCCCATGATGCGGGCGCCCTGGAGCGGCTTGCTGTCCCCGTACTCGGCGCGGGTGGCCATGAGGCCGGGCATCTCGTGCTCGGCGAGCCGGATCTCGTCGCGTCCGAAGGCGGCCAGGGAGAGATCGGCGACCTTGAAGTCGAAAGCCATGCGTTCCTCACTCGTGATGGTCGTGGCGCACCCGATTCTAGGGCCGCGGCCCGAACGACCGTACGAAGTTGACATTTAACTGTCAGTTTTGCGCTCTTTGGTGGGGGAGTTCGGTTAGGGTCGCGGACATGGCCGCCCTCGACGACGACCCGATCCCGTCCGACCTCCAGCCGCTCGGCCCCGTGGCGATCTCCGCGGCCGCCGACCGGGTGGGCACCACCGCGCGGATGCTGCGCTACCGCGAGGGCCTGGGCCTGCTGCCCCGCACCCAGGAGCAGCCCACCGGGCGCGGGCACCGGCACCGCCGGTTCACGGAGGAGGACCTGCGCACGATCGCGGTGGGCCTGGAACTGGAGCGCGAGTTCGACATCCCGCCCGCCGCGCTGGCCTTCGCCCTGCGCGTCCTGGCCGAGCCCGAGGTCCTGGCGCGGGTGCGCTCGCACGGGGAGCGGCTGGGCAGGCTCGCCGCGGCGCCCGCCCGCGCACTGGACTTCGAGAAGCAGAAGGCGATGCGGCTGTTGCACGGCCGCCGTCCCTGACCACCCCCGGTTTACACGCCGACGCGTCCGGTAGCGGCCACAGGTCGGGACCCGTGACAGGTTTTGGCCAACTGCCCACTGGCTACGGAAGACACGTGGATACCCTACGTTGCGGTGCGGACCTGGACCGGATTCCGGCCCTGGTACGCGAGGACCTCATGGACGTCGACCGGCTGCGGGCCATCTGGGCCCAGCACCGGCAGAGCCAGCCCCGGGAGGCGCGGGCCGCGGCGCGGCGCGAGCTGACCGGCCGCCGTGTACGGGCGCTGGGCGGCGGACCCGCACTGGAGGAGCTGGTGGTGTCCGCCGCGGCGGACGGGGCCTCCGGGCGGCAGTTCACCGCCGCGTTCGTCTCGGAGCTGGCCGAGCGCGCCAGGAACCTGCCCGAGGACTGTCCCGCGCGCTCCCCCCTGCGCCCCGTGGGCTCCGAGCAGGCGCTGCGGCTGGCGCGGGCCGCCTCGGTGCCCGCCCATCCGGTGGTGCGCGCCGCGCACACCTACGCCGAGGGCGTGGCGGTGCTGGCCGAGCTGGACCCCGAGCGCCCCGAGGGTACGCACGCGTGGGCACTGCCGTGGCTGCTGGCGTCCCTGGTGCTGCGGCGGGCGGACTTCCCGCCGCTGCTGCCCGACCCCCTGGCGCCTCCGTGGAGCGGACGCGACGCCGACGAGCGCCTGGCCGGGATGGTCCGCCACTTCGCGCGCCTGGTGACCGGCACACTGCTCGACGAGCTGAGCTGGACCCCCGAGCGCGTCCCCGAACCCCGCTCCCCCGTGTCGCCACTGGCGGCGGTGACGCGCCGCCGCGTCCTGGACTACGTGCGCTCGCGCCGGGAGTCGCTGGCCATGATCCTGCGGGCGCTGGACGCCGCGGCGCGCACGTCGGTGTACTCGGGCGGGTCGGACGACTCCGAGCCCGGGACCGCCTCGGAGGTCGTGGCCCGGAACCTGCTCACGCCGGGGGCCGCGCACTGGTGGACGGCGCTGGAGCTGACGGTGGGCGGCGCGTCCCTGTCGCTGTTCGTGGTGGTCCAGGAGGTGGGCCGCCCCCGGACGGGGGTGCTCGCGGTCACCGCGGACGCGCGCCTGACCACCGCGGAGGGAGCGCGCGACGCGCTGGGCATGTCCGGCACCGACAGCGTGACCGTGATGCCCACGGACTGCGTGGACGACCGCTGGCCCCAGGTGCGCGACCTCGTGGACGAGGCCGTGTCCCGGGCCATGAACGAGCTCACCCGGGTCTGAGCGGTCAGCCGCTGACGGCGATCAGAAGCAGCACGAGCAGCAGGATCACGATGGTGATGAGCACCGCCGGGATCACCCAGCTCTGCTGGAGCACCGAGTTCTGCTCGACGGGGCGCGGCATGGGCTGTTGCGCCCCGGGGCGGGCGTAGGTCTGGTTGGGGTTCATGCCCGTGGCCATGGGGTTGCCGGCGCCGTGCGGGCCGTGGGGCATGCCGGGCGGCGGGGGCGGGTAGGCGGGGGCGCCCGGACGGGGGTTGGACGTCCCCGGGTGGCCGGGGATCCCGGGCCTGGGGTTGGAGGTGCCGGGGTGGACGAAGCCGTGGCGGGGGTCGGAGCCCATCGGGTGCCCCGGCATGCCCGGGCGGGGGTTGGAGGTGCCGGGCTGCATGTACCCGGCGGCGGCACCCGCCTGCGGACCGCTGTGCGGCTGCTGGGGGCCCGTGTGCGGCTGCTGCGGCCCGGTGTGCGGCCGGTAGGGCATCTGGGCGCCGGTGAACAGACCGGTCTGGGCGATCTTCTCGCCCTGCTTGACGACGTCGTCGGTGGACGGAGCGGAGGCCTCGGGTCCGTCGTGGCCCAGCAGGCGCATCAGGAGCGTCTGGGCGTTGGGCCGGTTGTCCGGGTTCTTGTCCAGGCAGGACTCGACGATCGGGCGCAGGGCCTCGTCCATGTCTGTCAGGTCCGGGGGCGCGCTGACCACACGGTGGACGACCGCCGGGACGGTGTCGGAGCCGAACGGCGCCCGCCCGGTGGAGGCGAAGGCGATGACGCAGCCCCAGGCGAAGATGTCGCACTTGTCGGTGATGCCGCGGCCCTCGATCTGCTCGGGCGCCATGTAGGAGGGCGTGCCGACGATCGAGTTGGTCATGGTGGCGGTGCCGTCGTCGATCCGGGCGATGCCGAAGTCGATGACGCGGGGGCCGTCCGGGCCGAGCAGCACGTTGCCGGGCTTGAAGTCGCGGTGGACGATGCCCGCCTTGTGGATGGCGACCAGGGCGGTGGCGGTGGTGATGGCGAGCCGCTGGAGGGTGGAGCCCTTCTGGGTCGCGCCCTTGGCGATGGCCTCCTGGAGGTCCTTGCCCGGCACGAACTCGCTGACCACGTAGGGCGGGTCCCCGTCGAGCTGGGCGTCGATGATCGCGGCGGTGCAGAAGGAGGCGACCTTCTGCGCCGCCCGGACCTCCTTCTCGAACCGCTTGCGCAGGTCGCTGTCGCGCGACCACTGGTCGTTGAGGACCTTGACCGCGTACTGCTCGCCCCCGGCGTCCTCGGCGAGGTAGACGATTCCCTGGCCGCCCTTGCCCAGCCGTCCTGTCACGCTGTACTCGCCGAACGAGGAGGGGTCGCTCGGCAGTAGCGATTCGGGACCGGGCATCGGTGTCCTCCGGGAGATAGGGGTGAGAGGGCGCGCAGCACCAGGGTACGGGTTGTGGGGAACGCGGTGGTGCGTCCCGTCGTGCCCCGTTACCCCGGCGCAACCGTTATGACTGCTGGAACGCCCGGGGCGTTCCCGGTCTCACCCGATTTTTCGCGCCTCGTCGACCAGCAGGACCGGGATGCCGTCCCGGATGGGGTAGGCCAGGCCGCTCTCGTCGCAGACCAGCTCGTCGGTCTCGGGGTCGTGGCGCAGCGGGGCCTGGCTCTGCGGGCAGGCCAGGATCTCCAGCAACCAGCCGTCGATCTTCGTGCTCATGTCCTCGTTCCTCTGCAATGGGGTGTCCCTCTGCCCCCAATGATGCCTGGTCAGGCACGGACGATGGCCAGGACCTCGTCGCGCAGACCAGCCATGGACGCCTCGTCGGGGGCCTCGACGTTGAGCCGCAGCAGCGGCTCGGTGTTGGAGGCGCGCACGTTGAACCACGATCCGTCGGGAAGGGAGACGGTCAGGCCGTCGAGTTCGTCGACGGTGACGCCGTCCCGCCCGGCGAAGGCCTCGCGTACCGCGGCCATCCGCCCGGGGGCGTCGGCGACCTTGGAGTTGACCTCGCCGGACCCGGCGTAGCGCGAGTAGGCCTCGGCGATCCGGGAGAGGGGGCGGTCGTCGTTGCCCAGCACCCGCAGGACGTGCATCGCGGCGAGCATACCGGTGTCGGCGCGCCAGAAGTCGCGGAAGTAGTAGTGGGCGGAGTGCTCCCCGCCGAAGATCGCGCCCGTCTCGGCCATGGTCGCCTTGATGAAGGAGTGCCCGACCCGGGTGCGGACGGGCTCGCCGCCCTTCTCCCGGACGATCTCGGGGACGGCCTTGGAGGTGATGAGGTTGTGGATGACCGTGGCGCCCGGCTCGCGCTCCAGCTCCTGGGCGGCCACCAGCGCGGTGACGGCCGAGGGCGGCACGGCGTCGCCGTTCTCGTCCACGACGAAGCAGCGGTCGGCGTCGCCGTCGAAGGCCAGGCCGATGTCGGCGCCGGTCTCGCGGACCTTCGCCTGGAGGTCCACCAGGTTGTCGGGGTCCAGGGGGTTGGCCGGGTGGTTGGGGAAGGTGCCGTCCAGCTCGAAGTAGAGGGGGACGACCTCCAGCGGCAGGCCCTCCAGGACGGCGGGGACGGTGTGGCCGCCCATGCCGTTGCCCGCGTCCACCGCGACCCTGAGCGGCCGGATGCCCGAGAGGTCGACCAGTTCGCGCAGGTAGTCCGCGTACCCCGCCAGCAGGTCGCGGCGCGTGACCGTCCCGGCGGGGCCGTCGTGGGCGGGCGCTCCCCCGGCGGGCTCCTTCCCGGCCAGAATCTCCTCGGCCAGGCCGCGGATCTCGTCCAGGCCCGTCTCGCCGCTGACGGGCGCGGCCCCGGCCCGGCACATCTTGATGCCGTTGTACTCGGCGGGGTTGTGGCTGGCGGTGAACATGGCGCCGGGCAGGTCCAGCTGGCCCGAGCCGTAGTAGAGCAGGTCGGTGGAGCCGAGACCGGCGAACACCACGTCCAGGCCCTGGCCCGTGACGCCCTCGGCGAAGGCGGTGGCCAGCTCGGGCGAGGACGGGCGCATGTCGTGGGCCACCACGACGGCCTCCCCGCCGACCACACGGGCGAAGGCGGCGCCGATCGCCCGGGCGATGTCGGCGTTGAAGGTGTCGGGGATCACGCCCCGCACGTCGTATGCCTTGAAGATGCTTGCGAGGTCAGCCACGTCTTCTCCGGCCAGGTCGGTCCTGCTTGGGTTCGGTCCCGCGCGGCCGGGCCGCGCGCGGTACAAAACTAGTCGGCTTACCCGCCGGAGTGCCGGGGGGGCTGCTGTTCGCCGCGCCCCGGATCGGATCTGACCACGCGCAGGTGCCCCCGGCGCAGCGTCTCGGTCCCCTCGCCGATCTCGTCGGAGGGGTCCTTGCGGGCAGGCGGGCGGGCCGCCTCACGTACGGCGTCGGCGAGGGCCTCCAGGTCGTCGCTGCCCGGGCCGCCGCCCGACGTCTCGACCGGGAGTCGGACGACCTCCCAGCCGCGCGGTGCCGTCAGCCGGTCGGCGTGCACGGCGCAGAGGTCGTAGCAGTGCGGTTCCACGTAGGCGGCGAGCGGGCCGAGGACGGCCGTCGAGTCGGCGTAGACGTACGTGAGCGTGAAGACGGCAGGCTGTCTGCAAGCGGTACGGGAGCAGCGTCGAACAGGGCTCACAGCGTTCGACTGTATGCCTTTACTGAGGGACACGCCAGCATCGTTCCATGAGCTGGTCCGTTCGCGCTCGTCCGCGGCCTCCGCGCGCCGTCCTCCGGCCGCCTCCCGGGGGTCGGCACACCGCCTCCGACCCGTCCCCCGTCACCGTCCGGCGGCCCACTCCTCGGGCGCGTGAGCGCTTTCGCCCCGGGAGGGACTACGCGCGGGGCCCGTGATGGCTTAGTCTCGAAGTGTGCGACGAGTGCGCCTTTCCAGTGGCCAACCAGACCGAGTGCGGCGCCGGGACCGCCGAGGCCGAGGCATCCGCGGTCCTCTCGTGCCCTCTGACCTGCCGGTTTTCCGGAGCCGAGCGCAGGCCTTCGACGATCTTGTCCTGGACGCCGTCGAACGCCTCGAACGCCTGTGGGCACACGAGCTGGCCAATGTCGACTTCCTCGTGGAGGACGTCCCCCCGGTTCCGCCCCACGGCCCCCTGACCGAGGCGATCCCGTTCTCCCGCCTGGAGACCGATCCCTCCGGCCGGGCCCGGATCGTGGTGTACCGGCGTCCGGTGGAGATCCGGACGAAGGATCCGGAGGAGACGGCCCTCCTCGTCCACGAGGCGGTCGTCGAGGAGGTCGCCAACCTGCTCGGCGTGGAACCGGAGTCGGTGGACCCCGAGGGCTGACCTCCTTCGCCCGGGGTCCCTCAGGGCTGCCCCGGGGCGCTGGCCCCCGGCCAGCGCCTGGTGCGACGCCCCCTCCCTTCGCCGTGATCTTGTACCTGTGGCCAGTCTCGACCGCCCAACCTGGCTACAGGTACAAGATCAGCGCGGGTCGGAGCCCCATGCGTCACACCGGCAACAGGCCCGACCAGCGCGCCTAGGGGACCACTCCCACCATGCTGTCGCGCACCACCGGGAGCTCGGTCCGCACCGGCGCGGGAGTCACCGGCAGCACGCCCAGACCGCCTCCGCCGCCGCGCAGCACGCGGGCGACGTGGACGGGCGCGGAGCCGTCCAGGACCTCCAGGCGGACCGCGTAGCCGTCCTCGGACCCGGTGCCCGGAGGCGCCTGCCAGCCGTCGTCCCCGCCGAACGCGGTGGTGGTCCCGGCGGCGACTTGCACGCGCACGGCGTCCCCCTGGGTCGCGTCGGCGCCGATCGGGGTGGCCATGAGCGTGGCGTCGCCCCCGACCGCGGTCAGGAGCAGCTCGGTGTCGGCGCCCTCGGGGACGTCGGGCAGGACCGCGGTGGTGTCCAGCGGGAAGCCGAGCGGCGGCACGGCGGAGGTGTGGGCGGCCTCGACCACCTCGACGTCGTCCCCCTCGCCGGTGACCGCCTCCGCGGCGACACCGGCGACCACGGGCGCGTCCGCCTCCACCACGACCGCGCCGGGCTCCCCGGCCAGGACGGTCTCCAGGCTGAGCCAGGAGGAGGCCGCCGGGGGCACGCTGAAGGTCAGCGGGTCGTCGGCGGTCCCGGTGCCCTGTCCCTCCTCGCCCTGCCCGCCTTCCTCCTCCGCCTCGTCCTCCGAGGCCGGGGTGACGGTGTGCACTCGCACCTGGACGGGCTCGTCGCCCGGCGCGGCCACGTGCAGGCGCCGACGGCCCTCGCCCCCGGGAACGCCGGGGATCACGTGCTCCCGCGCGGGCGCGGCCGTGGGCGGAACCCAGTCGGCGGTACCGGAGGAATGCTCGGCGAGCAGGGAGGCCGCGACCCGTCCCGTGCTGGTGCGCACGTGGACACCGACGGCGCTGGTTCCGCCGACCAGCTCGGTCAGGTCCAGTTCGGTCGACGCCCCGGCGGGCAGGGCGATGCCCCTGCTCTCCTCGGAGTAGGAGGGGCCGCCCTCGGTGTAGACGTCCACGCTGACCGTGGCCCGGGAGTCCTCGGGGTTGGCCAGGTGGACGGTGAGCGCGTCGAGTCGCATGCCCTCGGTGTCGTCGCCGCCGGGGAGGGCGAACCAGGTCCCCACGGAGGGTTCGAGGCAGCGGACCTCGGTGGCCGAGCCGTCGGAGAGGGTGGTCTGGGCGGTGTCGAAGCCCGAGGCCAGGGACCCCTCGGCGCGGACGGCGGTGGGGTCGTCGATCCCGGCGGTGTCGGTGTTCCACACGCGGCCGGGTTCGGTCAGCTCCTCGCCGACCGTGTCGCCCCGGGTGCCGTCCGCGCTCCCGGCGTCGCCGGTGCTCCCGTCCGCGCTCCCCGTGTTTCCGCCGTTCCCATCGGCTGCACTGCCCTCATCGTCCCCGGTGTCACCGCTGCTCTCACCGTTCCCGCCGTCACTGTCACCCTCGGTGTCACCGCCGTTCCCGTCCTCCCCGCTCTCCCCACCGTCCACGTCCTCCTCGGGGGCCTCGGGAACCGACTCGGCCCACAGTTCGCCCTCGTCGTCGCGGCTCACCCTCGGAGCGAACGCGGCCACGGAGCTCTCCCCCGACTCGTGCGGGGCGGGGCACACCCGCACCGCGTGGTCGGGCCGCACGGTCCCGGGTGCGGTGACGCCCAGTTCGGCGGTGATCGGCCCGGTCGCGAACGCGACGCCGAACAGCGCGGCCAGGGCCAGCGCGACCAGCCCGAACAGCGCGAACCGGTTCTCCACGATCAGTCGCACGGCCTGGTCCTCCCGCTCGGTACCGGACACCCGGCGGGCCTGGTCGGCCCGGCCGTCCCGGTCTCCTCGTCCGCTGCTCCCCGGCGCGTTCGCCTCTCCCGGTCACCGATCACGGCGCCGCTCCCCCCTGCGCACGCCGCGGGTTCCCCGGCGGCGACCCCTGCCCCGGACGGCGGACAGGGCGCCGGTGTCCTCCCCCGGGGCCGAGGGACCGGCCGGGCCGCCCTCCGGCGCGTCCGGTTCGGCGTCCCCGCCCGCGCGCACGCCGGAGTCCTCACCGTCGGGTCCCGAGCGGCCGGAGCCGGCGCGTGAGCCCCGACGCGAGGACCCGCGCGACCTCCCCGAACGCCGCAGCCGCTCCGGCCGCCGCGGACGGGGTGTGGGTGTGGCCTCGATCAGCCGCACGTCCTCCTCGGTCCGCACACCCGGCGCGGCGAGGACCGCGACCACCGTGAGCAGGAGTCCCTGCGTGAGCAGCCAGGCCGCGCGGACGTAGTCGGTGTGCCAGACGCGCAGCTCGCCGCCCTCCACGGGCAGCGTCCAGGCCTGGGTTCCGCTCTGGGTGGGGACGGGGTCCAGTTCGACGCCGTCCAGGCTGGCGCGCCAGCCGCTGTCGGCGGCCTCGGCCAGGGCGAGCCGCCGCCCGGTGTCGCCCTGCGGGACCGGGGCGCTCACCTCGTCCGCGGCCCCCCGCACCGCGAGGACCTCGGCGTCGACGCCGTCCTCGGAGACCACCCGCAGCGCGCCGGTGGGGACGGCCAGCCGCCAGAGCGCGTAGTGCTGCGACAGCGACTGGCGCTCCAGCCCCGGTGTGCCGTCCAGGGTGTCGACCATGGTGACGTCGGCGGGTCCGCTGATCTCCGGGCGCGGGTAGAGCACGTACTGGATGCCGAAGTCGGCCAGGGTGTACATCTGGTCGCCGCCCTGGCCCACGGCGAGTTCGGCCACGGCCCGGTTCATCGCCTCGCGGACCCCGCTCTCGGGCACGAGCTGCTCCTCGCCCAGACGCGGCTCGCGCCCGCGCACGACCAGGTAGTCCACGCCGCCCTCCCCGTCGGCGGTGACGACGAGGGTGCGCGGCCGGGTCTCCTCCCCGTCGTCGGAGCCACCGCCCTCGACGGTCCCGGCCTCGACCAGCACGCCGGGAACGACGGGTTCGGCGCGTGCGGTGACCGGTCCCCGCACGCCCTCCCACATCCACACGCCCGCGGCGCAGACGGGGGTCGCCAGGGCGAGCAGTCCCACGGCGAGCGCGAAGACCCGCCGCGGCCCGCCCAGGCGCACCATGTCACCGAAGGAGCGCGCGGCGGTCGCCGCCGACAGCAGCACCGCCGTGGCGGCGAAGGTCAGGGCCACCCCGGGCCAGACCGGCGCCGGGGGGCCACCGTAGTAGGGCTCGACGACCACCCGGCTGGTCAGGATGGCCACGAGGATCCCGAACAGGGCGAGCGACCACCCCGCCGCGGCCAGCATCCGGTTGCGGAGCAGCAGCAGGGAGCACAGCGCGGCCACGGCGAACCCGGCCGTGACCCAGAACGGCGGCGTCCCGGGACCGCCCGGCGAGAGCATGAGCAGCTCCTGCGGGGTGGCGCCCGGCGCCGACAGTTCGGGGCGGTGCAGCCCGGCCTCCAGCAGCCACAGACTGGGGTGCAGGAACAGTTCGAGTGTCCACGGCATCAGCAGCACGAGCGGGACGGCCAGGCCCAGCGCGACGCTGACGTAGATCCGGCGGCCCAGGTGGCCGAAGGCGACGGCCACCAGCAGGCCCGTGACCAGTGACAGCAGCCACACCATCGGGACGAACGCGGTGGCGACCGTCAGGACCAGGCCCACCCCCCAGGCCGCGCGGCGTGAGGGCTTGGGCGGCATCGACACCAGCCGCACCAGCAGCAGCCCCAGCACCGGCAGCAGGACGTGGACCAGGGCGGTGCCCAGGCGGCCCTGGGCGACCGCGCCGGTGGCCACCGGCAGCAGCGCGTAGGCCGCGGCCATCCACAGGCGGGCGGGGCCGAAGCCCAGCACCTCCCGGGCGAGCAGGTGGGCGGTCAGCCCGGACAGGGGTACGCAGCCCAGCAGGACGATCGTGACGGCCAGCCAGGGCTTGCCCAGGGTGAGCGTGGACAGCAGGGCGAGCAGGCCGACGTAGGGCGGGACGGGGTCGTCCGCGCCGAGTCCGCTGTCGGGGCTGCCGGAGAGGTAGAGGTTCCACAGGTCGTCCGCGCCGCCCGCGACCGGGGGCAGGGCGCCGCCCGCGAGGAGGTCGCCCAGGAGCAGGGAGCGCTCGGCGACGAGGGCGACCGCGGTCAGGGCGAGGACCAGCAGCACCCCGGGGCGCAGGAGCACGCTGCGCACGAAGCCGGCGGTGTCGGTGGGAACCTCGTCCTCTTCCTCGGCGGCGACAGGTGGCGCGGTGACGGCCTGGTGGCGGCCGGGGGTGTTGCGCACGGGCTCGCCGGACAGGATTCCGGTGACCACGTCGTGCACCTGGCGCATGGCCACGCCGCGCGCGAGGAAGGGCCGGATGGCGCTGTAGGTGCGGCGGCGGTCGCGTCGGCGCCGGAAGCGGGCGCGCACCAGCCGGAGCGGCCGCATGTAGACCAGGGTGATCGCGGCGGCCTCGTCCAGGGCGTTGGCGGGCTGCTTGATGAGCAGGTACCCCACCACGCGCAGCAGCGAGGCCACGGAGTTGCGCAGCAGCGCGGCCACCATGCCGCCCAGGGGCAGGTTGGCCAGCAGCACGAAGACGGCGTGGCGGCGGTCCACCCGGCGCGGGTGGTTGCGGGTGGCGGAGATGGGGCGGCGGCGCCGAGCGGCGGCCTCGGCGTGGTAGGCGACCGCGTCGGTGACGAGCAGGGCGCGCAGCCCGGCGCCGCCCACCCGCCAGCAGAAGTCGATGTCGTCGCGGAACAGCGGCAGGGAGGGGTCGAAGCCGCCGAGGCGGTCCCACACGTCGCGGCGCACGAGCATGCCCGCGCTGGAGACCGCGAGGACCTGGCGCGTGCCGTCGTGCTGGCCGTGGTCGAACTCGCGCTGTTCCAGCCCGGTCTCGCGGCGGCCGGCGCCGTCGATGGTCACACCCGCCTCCACCAGGAGGCGGCGGTCGAACCAGTCGCGCAGCTTGGGGCCCAGGACGGCGGCGCGGGGGTCCTGGTCGGCGGCGTCCAGCAGGTGGGCGAGGGCGTCCCGGTCCGGGGTGAGGTCGTCGTGGACCAGCCAGATCCACTCGGTGGCGTCCTCGTCGAAGCCGCGTACGGCGCTGGTGGAGCGCGGCAGTTCCAGGGCGGCACGGACGGCGTCGCCGTACCCGGTGCTGGCGGGCAGGCCCACGACGGCGTCGGCGGGCAGGAACCGGGCCAGGACGTCGGCGCTGTCGTCGGCGCTGCCGGTGTCGGCGGCGACGGCCCGCTGCACGGGCCAGGACTGGTCGCGCAGCGCCTGCATCGTCTCGGGCAGCCAGCGGGCGCCGTCGTGGGACACGATGACCGCGGTGACGACGTGTCGGGCGAAATCCTGGTCAGGCACGGCTGTGGTGGGTTCTCTCCGGGAGGGGCGCGGCCCCGATCGGGGCCGCGGGTCCGGCCGGGCGGGGCCGACGGGCGCGACCGCGCTCCGGACGCGGTCCGCGCGCGGGACGTCACGGCCGACCGCGGCCCTCATGACCTCGTCGGGGCCGGACACGGCCCGCGCGGGACATCACCCTACGCCACTCGGCACCATTGCGGGCTTATTCGTCACACGCCGCTGCGGCCCGGCCATATCGGAGCATTCCCACCACGACGGGAACACCGAACCCGAACACACGTCCGAATGGCGTCCGTCATATCGGAGCATTACCGTCTCCGGCCGCGTCCCGGACGCAATCGCCGCGCACCCCGGAAGGGGGCGAACATGAGAAACGCGCGCCCGGGCTCGTGGCCCGGACGCGCGTCTCAGCACGCGGCCCTAGAGCATCTCCGCCAGGAAATCGAAATCTCCCCCGGCGGCTTTCTTCAGCCTGCGGCGCTCGCGTTCGGAGAGTCCCCCCCAGATGCCGAAGCGCTCATCGTGCTCCAGCGCGTATTCCAGGCACTCCGCACGTACCTCGCACGACTGGCAGACCTTCTTCGCTTCCCGCGTCGAGCCGCCCTTCTCGGGGAAGAACGCCTCCGGGTCGGTCTGCGCGCACAGGGCACGTTCCTGCCAGCCCAGATCCTCATCCGAGCCGTGCGCCAGCGGGATGACCTCGCTCATGCGCACCTCCTGTTGCCCCCCATAGATGTCCCCGGCCCTTTTCGTCCCCCGGGCCGGGTGGAATCCCACCTTGAAATTACACGCGGGTCGCTTGCTGAGAGTCAAGCGCCCTGCGTGGCAATCCACTGAATATCATGCAACGAACCGCCAGCGGCAGTCCGGTGATGTCCGTTCTGCGAATTACCACGCAATTCACGACCTTCCGAGGCGGTGGGGAGCGCGGGCCGCCGGAGCCGGGTCAGCGCTTGTCCTCGCCGCCGTACCAGCCCTGCTGGCCACCGGTGCCGCCCTGTCCCTGCTGGTCAGAGCCGTATCCGGTGCCCGATCCGTACTGGCCTCCGTACGATCCCCCACCCTGTCCGGGCGTCTGGTTACCGTTGTTCTCACCGGAGTTAAAGAAAGGATCAAGATTGCTGTCGGCCGGGGTGTCCTGCGCCTGCTGCCCCTGGTCAGCGCCCTGGTACCAGCCGTACTGGATCGCGTCCTGGGCGGCCTGCTCACCGGAGGCGGGCTGCTGCTCGGTGCCCTGCGGGGCGTACTGGGACGGGTCGTAGGCGTACTCGCCCGGCTGGCCGTAGGCGGCCTGCTGCCCGGAGGCGTCGGCCCCGTACTGCTGACCGTAGGCCTGCTGCGCGCCCGTGCCGTACTGCTGCTGCGCCGGGTCGGTCCCGTACTGCTGACCGTACGCCTGCTGCTGCGCCGGGTCCACGCCGTACTGCTGGGCGGGGTCGTAGCCCTGCTGTTCGTAGCCCTGCTGGACGGGCTGCTGCCCGGAGGCGTCGGCCCCGTACTGCTGACCGTAGGCCTGCTGCGCGCCCGTGCCGTACTGCTGCTGCGCCGGGTCGGTCCCGTACTGCTGACCGTACGCCTGCTGCGCGCCGGTCCCGTACTGCTGCTGGGCGGCGTCCGCGCCGTACTGCTGACCGTAGGCCTGCTGCTGCGCCGGGTCCACGCCGTACTGCTGGGCGGCGCTCTGGGTGGGGTCGGCGGGCTGGCCCGGGTAGGCCGGCTGGGCGAAGGACTGCTGCGCGCCGGTGGCGGGCGGGAACTGCTGCGGGTAGGCGTTGTTCTGCGGCGCCACCACTCTGGGGACCAGGGTGGGGTCGTTGAAGGCCTTGAGCGTGGCGAAGCCGAAGACGCCGAGCACCGCGCCCTGGGCGACGGTGCTCAGCATCCGGGCGAAGCCGTGGCCGATGTTGATCGCGTCGATGAAGCCGCAGATCACCGTGATCAGGCAGAAGAGCAGGCCCACACCGGTGACGATCATCGCGGTCAGCACGACCGGGGAGGCTCCGGCCCTGGTCCTTTCGCTGGTCAGGACCAGGGCCACGGCGACGGCGACCAGGACCGTGATGGTCACGCCGAAGAAGTTGGCGGAGCCCGCGTCGTACATGGCCGAGGCGAAGGAGGTCTCCGAGCGCCAGCCGCTGGATCGGACGATCACCTGGATGAGCCCGGAGAGCATGAGCACGCCCGCGGCTGCAAGCAGGACCCAGGCCCCCGGAAGGCGCAGGCGTTCTAGCGTTTCGTTCTTCAAGAGAGGTTCCCCATCTACTGCTGCTTCGCCGTCGGGTCGATGGAAACGGCGTCGGGCTGTCACGTGTGGATCGGCCGCGTCCGGGCATGGATGTGGGGACACCGGGCGGGGCCGAAGAGTGGGATGGCGACCGCAGCCCCGGAGTTCACGGACCTCCGATACCGGAACGGTCACGCACGGATCGTGCCCACGGCGGGGCAGACGACCCATACACGCCTCCAGACTGCCAGACTTGGACGCATGCGGATAGTCGTACCGGCTGGCGGTATCGGCGGCGCGCGGTTCCTCCGCGGCCTCAGGGCGGCGCTCGGAACCGTGGCGTCGGCCACCGAAGAGCACACCACAGACAGCAGCATCACC
Source organism: Nocardiopsis synnemataformans (assembly GCF_965343085.1). Lineage (NCBI taxonomy): Bacteria > Bacillati > Actinomycetota > Actinomycetes > Streptosporangiales > Nocardiopsidaceae > Nocardiopsis > Nocardiopsis synnemataformans. The sequence continues at coordinate 43,920 of NZ_CBDRFA010000064.1, forward strand.
GTCATCGGCAACACCGGTGACGACATCACCCTGTTCGGGCTGAGAATCTGTCCGGATCTGGACACGGTGATGTACACCCTCGGCGGGGGGATCAACGAGGAGCAGGGTTGGGGCCGGACCGACGAGTCCTTCACCGTCAAGGAGGAGCTCGCCGCCTACGGGATGAAGCCCACCTGGTTCGGCCTGGGCGACCGCGACACCGCCACCCACATCGTGCGGGCGCAGATGCTCGCCGCCGGGTTCCCCCTCTCGGCGGTCACCGAGGCGCTGTGCGACCGGTGGCGGCCGGGCGTGCGGCTGCTGCCGATGACCGACGACCAGGTCGAGACGCACGTGGTCGTCGACGACGGGGAGGGGCGCCGGGCCATCCACTTCCAGGAGTGGTGGATCCGACACCGCGCGGCGCTGCCCGCCGAACAGATCGTCAGCGTCGGCGCCGAGACGGCCAAGCCCGCGCCCGGTGTGCTGGAGGCGATCGCCGAAGCCGACGCCGTGATCCTGCCCCCGTCCAACCCGGTGGTCAGCGTGGGCTCCGTCCTGGGCGTTCCCGGGATCCGCGAGGCCATGGTGGGCAAGACCGTGGTGGGCGTCTCCCCCATCATCGGCGGCGCGCCGGTGCGCGGCATGGCCGACGCCTGCCTGACCGCGATCGGAGTGGAGACCAGCGCGGGCGCGGTCGCCGCGCACCTGGGCGCCGACCTGCTGGACGGTTGGCTGGTGGACGAGGCCGACGCGGGCACCGAGGTGGAGGGGATCGAGGTGCGCTCGCGTCCCCTGTACATGAGCGACCCCGCCGCCACCGAGGCGATCGCGCGGGCGGCCGTGGACCTGGCCGTGGAGCTGGCCCACGGGCGGGGAGGCGGCGAGTGAGCGCCGAACTGCGCGTGCGCGGGCTCGGCGGCATCCCCGAGGTGCGGTCGGGCGACGACCTGGCGGCCCTGGTCGCCGAGGCGGTGGCCGCCTCCGGGACCGCGCTGGCCGACGGGGACATCCTCGTGGTCACCTCCAAGGTCGTCAGCAAGGCCGAGGGCCGCGCCCGCCGCATGGACCGGGAGGAGGCGGTCGCCTCCGAGACCGTCCGGGTGGTGGCCCGCGCGGGCAGGACCGGGATCATGCAGACCCGGCAGGGGCTGGTCATGGCCGCCGCGGGAGTGGACGCCTCCAACGTCGAGCCCGGCACCGTGCTGCTGCTGCCCGAGGACTCGGACGCCTCCGCCCGCGCGCTGCGCGCCGGGCTGGGCGAGCGCCTGGGCGTGAACGTCGGCGTGATCGTGTCCGACACCTTCGGGCGCCCGTGGAGGGTCGGGCAGACCGACGTGGCCATCGGCGCCGCCGGGCTGTCCGCCGTGCAGGACCTGCGCGGCACCACTGACACCCACGGCAACCTCATGGAGGCGACCGTCAACGCGGTGGCCGACGAGATCGCCGGGGCGGGCGAGCTGGTCAAGGGCAAGACGAACGGGGTCCCGGTCGCGGTGGTCAGCGGCTTGGGAGACCTGGTCACCGAGGAGGACGGCCCGGGGGCGGCGGTGCTGATCCGTCCGCCCGACGCCGACCTGTTCCGGTACGGGTCGCGGGACGTGATCCCGGCCCGGCGGACGGTGCGCTCGTTCACCGACGCGCCGGTGGACCCGGCGGCGGTGCGTCGGGCGGTGGCCGCGGCGGTGACGGCCCCCGCGCCGCACCACACGACGCCGTGGCGCTTCGTGCTGGTGGAGTCGGCGCACACGCGCAAGCGGCTGCTGGACGCGATGCTCGCGGCGTGGGTGGCGGACCTGCGCGGCGACGGGTTCACCGAGGAGCAGATCGCCCGGCGCACGCGGCGCGGCGACGTGCTGCGCGGCGCGCCGTACCTGGTGGTGCCCTTCCTGGTGGCCGACGGCGCGCACCCCTACCCGGACGCGCGCCGGGCCGACGCCGAGGGGTCGATGTTCCTGGTGGCGATGGGTGCCGGGGTGCAGAACCTGCTGGTGGGGCTGGCCGTGGAGGGGTTGGGATCGGCCTGGGTCTCCTCGACCATGTTCTGCGCGGACGTGGTGCGCGAGGTGCTGGAGGTTCCCGAGGAGTGGCGGCCGATGGGCGCGGTGGCCGTGGGGTACGCGGCCGAGGCGCCGCGGGAGAGGCCGCCGCGCGACCCGGAGGACTTCGTCGCCGTGCGCTGACCCGTTGACGCGGTGGTCGCCGGGGGCGTGTCCCCCGGCGACCGGCGCGTCAGGGCGACCGGCGGACCCCGGCAGCGCCATGCTGGTGCGTCCGGGGGTCGGCGGGGAGGTGCGGGGTGTCCGTCGAGGGATATGTGGTCGCCACGCTGGTGATCGTGGTCGCGGTGATCTGCGGCCGACTGGTCGCGGGGCGGCTGCGGGTGCCGGGCGCGGTCGTGCTGGTGCTGCTGGGCATGGCCCTGGGAGTCGTGCCCTGGCTGCACTCGCTGTCGATCTCTCCCCAGGTCATCCTGCTGGTGTTCCTGCCCCCGCTGATCTACAACGCCGCGTTCTTCTCCTCCCCCAAGGACATGCGCGAGCTGGCGCGCCCCATCGTGGTGATGGCGGTGGGGGTGACGCTGCTGACGGCGTTCGGCCTGGCGGGGATCGTCCACCTGCTGATGCCCTCGGTGGGGTGGCCCGCGGCGATCGCCCTGGGCGCCGCGGTGGCGCCGACCGACGCCGTGGCGGCGTCGGCGATCCTCAAGCGGGTGGGCACCCCGCGCCGGGTGCTGACCCTCCTGGAGGGCGAGTCCCTCATCAACGACGGCGTGGCGCTGACCCTGTTCAGCCTGGCCGTGACCGCGATGGCGCACCCGCTCACGCCCCAGGAGGGCCTGGTCGAGCTGCTGAAGGTCGTGGCGGGCGGCCTGGTCTACGGCGCCGCGGTGGCGCTGGCGGTGTCGTGGTCGCGGACCCGCATGCGGGATCCGTCCCTCCAGCTGATGGTCGTGCTGGTCACGCCGTTCGCGGCCTACATCCCGGCGGAGATGGCGGGGTTCTCCGGGGTACTGGCGGCGGTGGTCGCCGGGTTCTACCTGGGCACGCGCGGCGAGGGACTGCTTCCGCCGCGGGTGCGGGTGAACGGGCAGACGATCTGGGGTGCCCTCGTGGGGCTGTTGGAGTCGATGCTGTTCGTGGTGCTGGGGTTGCAGCTGGACTCGGTGGTCACGGCGGTGCGGGACCAGTTCGCCTTCCTGGACCTGGTGTGGGTGGCGCTGGCGACGACGGCCACGGCGGTCGCCCTGCGCATGGGGCTGATGCTGGTGGTGATCCCGCTGCACCGGATCCCGCCGTTCTCGAGGCTGGAGGGGGCCGACCCTCGGGAGCGGTTGGTCATCGGGTGGAGCGGGATGCGCGGGGCGGTGTCGCTGGCGATCGCCCTGTCCCTGCCCGCGACGCTGGGCGGTGAGCCGTTCACCGAACGGGGCGCGCTGGTCTTCGTGGCGGGGGTCGTGGTGCTCGGGACGCTGGTGGGACAGGGGATGACGCTGCCGCTGCTGCTGCGCAAGCTGGGCATGGCAGGCGAGGGCGCGCGGCGGATGGAGTTCCTTCGGGCGGACGAGCAGATGAGCTGCGCGGCGCTGAGCAAGGTGGACGAGCTGCTGCGGGAGGGCGAGGTGGACGACCGCACCGCCGACTCGCTGCGCTCGGTGTACACGCGGCGCGTCTCGCAGGTGCGCGGGCTGATGGACGCCGGGGACGGGCGGGCGCGCGAGCGGGCGGACAGCGGCAGGGCCGTGCACGCGCAGATCACGCAGGCGCGCAGGGACGCGCTGGTGTCGATGTACCGGGAGGGCGACATAGACCACGCCGTGTTCCAGGAGATGAGCCGGGACCTGGACATCCGGGACACGGGCGCGGGTCCGTACGGCTCGTGAGTTCCGGGGCGGCCGGGGCCGGCCCGTAGGGCCCGTGAGGTCCGGTGCGGGGCCGCGCTCCCCGTGGGAACCGGGGCCTCCGGAGACCGTTCCGCACGCTCCGTGTGAATGTGTGGGAACCAGAGCCCGCGGGACGCGAACGCCCGCGCGGGCGCGCACGGAGTGTGATCAACGGTACGCGCTGCGGTCGCCTCTCCTGGTACTGAAGGGGTTCCTGTGACTCGGGAAAGGTACTGAGACCCGCAGAAAAACTACAAACTTTCCTTACCGTTTTCGTTGACGCAGCCGCGTGACAACTTTAAGGTTTCCTAACAATTAGCGGCTCACAGAGCCCCTTCGTCTCCCCCGCTCGACGACAGGAGCACCCCCGATGCCCGAACACCGCCTCAGGAAAGCCCCCAGAGCCGCGAAGGCCGCGCTGACCGGCGCCCTCGCCCTCCTGACCGCCGGACTCCTCGCCGGTTTCAGCCAGCTCTCCCCCGCGCCCGCCGAGGTCGAGACCGTGTCCGACAGCGACTCCGCCCAGGTCCAGCAGACCGGCCAGTGGCTCACCGGGTACTGGCACAACTTCTCCAACGGCTCCACCGTGATGCCGCTGTCGGAGATCCCCTCCTCGTACAACCTGGTCGCCGTCGCCTTCGCCGAGAACCACCCCACCCTCGACGGCGGGATCACGTTCGACCTCGCCAGCCAGGAGCTGAACGGCTACACCGACCAGCAGTTCCGCGACGACATCGCGGCCATCCAGGCCGAGGGCCGCAAGGTCATCATCTCCGTGGGAGGCGAGCTCGGGCACGTGGACGTCGCCAACGCCACCCAGGCCCGCAACTTCGCCGACACCACGTACCAGCTGATGCAGGAGTACGGCTTCGACGGGGTCGACATCGACCTGGAGCACGGCATCAACGCCCAGTACATGTCCGACGCCCTGCACGACCTGAGCGGCCGGGCCGGGGCGGACCTGATTATCACGATGGCGCCGCAGACCATCGACTTCCAGAGCCCGAACCGGGAGTACTACAAGCTCGCGTCGAACATCTCCGACATCCTCACCATCGTCAACATGCAGTACTACAACTCCGGCTCGATGCTGGGGTGCGACGACCAGGTGTACCACCAGGGCACCCCGGACTTCGTCGCCGCGCTGGCCTGCATCCAGCTGGAGATGGGGCTAAGCCCGGACCAGGTGGGCCTCGGGCTGCCCGCCGTGCAGTCCGCCGCCGGAGGCGGGTACATGGCGCCCAGCCAGGTCGTGCGCGCCCTGGACTGCCTGGAGGCCGGGATCAACTGCGGGTCCTTCTCCCCCGCCACCCCGTACGGCCCCATCGGCGGTGTGATGACCTGGTCCATCAACTGGGACGCCACCAGCGGCTACGCCTTCGCCGAGACCATCTCGGCCCGCCTGGCCGGCGGCCCCGGCGGCGGCGGGCCCACCGAGGAGCCGACCGACGGGCCCACCGAGCAGCCCGGCGACTGCGCCGCCGCGGCCTGGACGGCCGACAGCGTCTACACCGGCGGCGACGTGGTCTCCCACGGGGGCTCGGAGTACCGCGCCCAGTGGTGGACCCAGGGCGAGGAGCCGGGCACCACCGGCGAGTGGGGCGTCTGGAGGCTCGTCGGCGCCTGCTGACCCGAGGCCGCGTGGAGGGGCCCACCCCTTCCGCCACACGCGGCTCCCCGGCGGCCCGTCACACACTCCCCATCGGCTGACGGGCCGCCGACCCCCACGAGAGAGGGGGCGAAGCGCCGTCCCCCGGCGCTTCGCCCCCTCTCTCCCTCTAGGCCAGCGGCAGGGAGGGGCGCCGGACGCTGGGGGCCACGCCGTCGCTGGCCTCGGCCGCGCGCTGGCGCTCCCCCGGCACCGGACCGTAGGTCGTGGTGCGCTGGCGGACGGGGCGGCCCGTCGGCTCGACCAGGGCGCGGATGTCGCTGATGGTCTTGAACGACCCCTGCCCCGACCCGGCCATCCGACTGATGGTCTCCTCCATCAGGGTGCCGCCGACGTCGTTCACCCCACCCGAGAGCAGCTGGCGGCAGGTGTCCTCGGCCAGCTTGACCCACGAGCACTGGATGTTGTCGACGTGCCCGTGCAGCAGCAGGCGGGCCAGGGCGTGCACGGCGCGGTTCTCCCGGACCGTCGGTCCGGTGCGGGCCAGCCCGGCCAGGTAGATGGGCGCGTTGGTGTGCACGAACGGCAGCAGGACGAACTCGGTGAACCCCCGGCGGCCGTTGCGCTCCACCGCCCGCTCCTGGAGGGAGCGCAGCAGCTTGATGTGCGCCACCCAGTGCCTGGGCGAGTCCACGTGCCCGTACATCATCGTGGACGTGGTGGGGATGCCCAGGTCGTGCGCGGACGTGATGACGTCGATCCACTCGGCCGCGGGCAGCTTGCCCTTGGTGAGGATCCAGCGGACCTCGTCGTCGAGGATCTCCGCGGCGGTGCCCGGCACGGAGCCGAGCCCGGCCTCGCGGGCGCGCAGCAGCCACTCGCGGACCGGCAGGTTCGTGCGCGCCGCCCCGTTGACCACCTCCATCGGGCTGAACGCGTGGACGTGCATGTCCGGGACGCGCTCGCGCACGGCGGCGGCGATGTCGAAGTAGGCGGTGCCGGGCAGGTCCGGGTGGATGCCGCCCTGCATGCACACCTCGGTCGCCCCGGCCTTCCAGGCCTCCTCGGCCCGGTCGGCGACCTGCTCCAGGGAGAGCGTGTAGGCGTCGGCGTCGGTGCGGCGCTGGGCGAACGCGCAGAAGCGGCACCCGGTGTAGCAGACGTTGGTGAAGTTGATGTTCCTGGTCACGACGTAGGTGACGTCGTCGCCGACCGTGTCCCGGCGCACCCGGTCGGCCAGGTCGGTCAGCGCCTCCAGCTCGGCCCCGTCGGCGTGCAGGAGGGCGAGCGCCTCGTCGTCGGACAGGCCCGCGGGGTCGGACTCGGGGGGGGGGGGGGGCGCAGCGAGGTAG
>NZ_CBDRFA010000065.1:0-50451 GCF_965343085.1 Nocardiopsis synnemataformans
GAGAGCGCTCCCCTCCCACGCGGACCTCCCGGAGGGGACGCCCGCCCGGCGGGGGAACGGGCGCCGCGCGCACGACCGCCCCGGCCGGATCCGGCCGGGGCGGTCGTCGGTGACGGGGCGGGCTACAGCTTCGAGGCCGCCGCCTCGTCCACCCAGAACACGGTGCGCTCGGAACCGCGCGCACCGGCCACGGGGGCCTCGTCCACGCTGCCCCCGGCCAGGCCCAGCCGCACGGCCTCGGCCTTGCCCTCGCCCGAGGCCAGCACCCACACCTCGCGGGCCGTCCGGATCGACGGCAGCGTCAGGGTGATCCGCTGCGGCGGGGGCTTGGGCGAGTCGTGCACCGCGGCCACCGACGCCTCGTCCTCGCGCACCCCCGGCAGGCCCGGGAAGAGCGAGGCCACGTGCGCGTCCGGGCCCACGCCCAGCAGGCACACGTCGAACACGGGGACCGGCCCCTGGGCCCGCGCGGCCACCGCCAGCTCCCGGCCGTAGCGGGTGGCGGCGTGCTCGACGTGGTCGCCGTCCATCCCGTCGGAGGCGGGCATCGGGTGCACGTTGTGCGCGGGCACCGGGACCGCGTCGATCAGCGCCGCGCACGCCTGGGTCTCGTTGCGCTCGGGGTCCTTGTCCGGCAGGAAGCGCTCGTCGCCCCACCACAGGTGCACGTGCGACCAGTTGATCCCGGCCTCCCGGGCGTGGTCGCGCACCGCCTCCAGGGTGCGGATGCCGATCCCGCCCCCGGTCAGCACCAGGTGGAAGTCGCGCCTGTCCGCCTCGGCCTGGACGATCATGTTCACCAGCTTCAACGCGACGCTGTCGGCCAGCGCCCCCGCGTCGGAGTGGCGGACGATCTCCGGTTCGCTCATCCTCGTGCTCCGCTTCCGGAGAGCAGTGGCTCCAGGTGCCTGGCCGCGCTCTCGTAGATCTCGTCGGGGTCCAGACGGCGCAGTTCCTCGGCCAGGGCCCCGGAGGCGGCGCGCCGCGCCAGGGCCACCGTCTGGTCGGGCTGCCCGAACCGCGACAGCGTGGCCACCCGGCCGTCCACCCGGGAGATCGCGATGTCCCCCTGGTCGGTGGTCAGGCGGACCTCGGTCAGGCCGGGACCGTGCGAGGTCTCGCGGGCCACCGGCACGTCCAGCCGGTCCGACAGCCACGCCGCCAGCAGTTCGGCGCTCGGGTAGTGCGACTCGGCCGTCACGCTGGCCGAGGTCACCCAGCCGCAGGGCTGGTCCATGGCGCTGGCCAGCAGCGAGCGCCACGGCGTCAACCGTGTCCAGGTCAGGTCGGTGTCGCCCGGGCTGTAGTGGGACACTCGCTCCAGCAGGTCGCCCACCGGGTCCGGGGCGCGCAGCGCGTCGGTGATCCGACGCTGGGCCAGGCGGCCGATGGGGTCCGCGGCCGGGTTGGCCGGGCCCACGCCCGGCCACCACACCACCACCGGCGCCTCGGGCACCAGCAGCGGGGTGACCACCGAGTCCGCGTGCCCGCCCAGCGGCCCGTACAACCGCAGCAGCACCGCCTCGCCGGGTCCCGAGGTGCCCGGGCGGCGGATCTCGGCGTCGATGGCCGGTTCGGCGTCGGGGTCGCGCCGCACCAGCGCCACCACGCGCGAGGGGTGCTCGCGGCCCGCCTCGGTGGCGGCGCGCACCGCGTCGTAGTGGTCGGCCTCGTCGGTGACGATGACCAGGGTCAGGACCATGTTCATGGCACCGCCGCCCACGCTGAGCCGCTCGGCCATGAGCGCCTCGGTGATCTGCGAGGTCGTGGTGCGCGGCAGGTAGAGCGTCATCGGTTCCTCCAGGCGGGGTCGTGGCTGGTCACGGGCGCCGCCACTGGCGGCCGTCCCTGGAGAGCAGCTGCTCTGCCGACTCCGGGCCCCAGGTGCCCGAGCCGTACTGCTCGGGCTGGCCCGCCTTGGCCCAGTACTCCTCGACCGGGTCCAGGATCCGCCAGGACAGCTCGACCTCCTCCTGGCGCGGGAACAGCGGCGGGTCGCCGATGAGCACGTCCAGGATGAGCCGCTCGTAGGCCTCGGGGCTGGCCTCGGTGAAGGACTGCCCGTAGGCGAAGTCCATGCTCACGTCGCGGACCTCCATGCTGGCCCCCGGCACCTTGGAGCCGAAGCGCAGCGTCACGCCCTCGTCGGGCTGGATGCGCAGCACCAGGGCGTTCTGTCCCACCTCACTGACGTCGGTGCGAGGGAACAGCTGCTGCGGCGCGGCCTGGAACACCAGCGCCACCTCCGTCACCCTGCGGCCCAGCCGCTTGCCGGTGCGCAGGTAGAAGGGCACGCCCGCCCAGCGCCGGGTGTCCACCGACAGCTTCAGCGCCGCGTAGGTCTCGGTCACCGAGTCGGAGGGGATGCCCTCCTCCTCCAGGTAGCCGCGCACCGCCGCGCCGCCCTGCCAGCCCGCCGCGTACTGGCCGCGCGCGATGCCCGTGGACAGGTCCTCGGGCAGTGACACCGACGCCAGCACCTTCTCCTTCTCCGCGCGCAGCGCGTCCGCGCTGTAGGAGATGGGCTCCTCCATCGCCACCAGGGCCAGCAGTTGGAGGAGGTGGTTCTGGATGACGTCGCGGGCCGCGCCGATCCCGTCGTAGTAGCCCGCCCGGCCGCCCACACCGATGTCCTCGGCCATGGTGATCTGTACGTGGTCCACGTAGCTGCGGTTCCACAGCGGCTCGAAGAGGGTGTTGGCGAAGCGCAGGGCCAGGATGTTCTGGACCGTCTCCTTGCCCAGGTAGTGGTCGATGCGGAACACCGACGAGGGCGGGAACACGTCGTCCACCACCGCGTTGAGGTCCCGGGCGCTCTCCAGGTCGTGGCCGAAGGGCTTCTCGATCACCACCCGCCGCCACGGCCGGACACCGCCCTCCGAGGCCTGGTCCTCCTCGGGCTCGGCCAGCCCGCACCGCTTGAGCTGCTTGACCACGGTGGGGAACAGCTTGGGCGGCAGCGACAGGTAGAACGCGTAGTTGCCGCCGGTGCCGCGCTCGGTGTCCAGGGTGCGCACGCAGTCGGCCAGGCGGTCGAACGCGTCGTCGTCGTGCAGTTCGCCCTGGACGAACCGGACGCCCTCGCTGAGCTGGCGCCACACGTCCTCGCGGAACGGGGTGCGCGCGTGCTCGCGCACCGCCTGGTAGGCCTCGTCGGCGAAGTCCTGGTCCTCCCAGTCCCGGCGGGCGAACCCCACCAGGCCGAAGCCGGGCGGCAGCAGCCCCCGGTTGGCCAGGTCGTAGATGGCCGGCAGGAGTTTCTTGCGTGCCAGGTCGCCCGTGACGCCGAAGAGCACCAGCACGCTGGGTCCGGCGATGCGGGGCAGTCTGCGGTCCAGGGCATTGCGGAGCGGGTTGGGTACCGCTCCCGGCATCACCGGTTCTTTCAAGTTCCCGTCTTTCCTGTCGAGAGTGGCCGGTGGGACGCTGGGCGCCGTCCCCGCCGGGGGCGGGAGGACGGGCGGGAGGGGCGGCCGTCCCGTCGCCGGGACGGCCGCGCGGTTCAGGACAGCTTGTCGAGCTTGGCCGAGAGCGCGTTCAGCAGGCTCTCCCAGGACTTGACGAACTTGTCCACGCCCTCGTCCTCCAGCACGGCGAACACGTCGGTCAGGTTGATCCCGGCGTTCTCCAGCGCGGCGAAGTCGGCGCGGGCCTGCTCGTAGGTGCCCAGCACGGTGTTGCCGGTGATCTCGCCGTGGTCGGCGGTGGCCTCCAGCGTGGCCTCCGGCATCGTGTTGACGGTGTCGCGCGCCACCAGCTGGGAGACGTAGAGGGTGTCCTCGTAGGAGGGGTCCTTCACACCGGTGGACGCCCACAGCGGCCGCTGCGGCGTGGCGCCGTGCTCCTCCAGGGCCTTCCACTCGGGGGAGGCGAAGACCTCCTCGTGGGCCTCGTAGGCCAGGCGGGCGTTGGCCAGCGCGGCGCGGCCCAGCAGGGACAGCGCCTCGTCGGTGCCGATCTCCTTCAGGCGCTTGTCGACCTCGCTGTCCACGCGGCTGACGAAGAACGAGGCCACCGACTGGATGCGGGACAGGTCGTGGCCGTTGGCGCGGGCCAGCTCCACCCCCTCCAGGTAGGCGTCCATCACCTGGCGGTAGCGCTCCAGGGAGAAGATCAGCGTGACGTTGACGCTGATGCCCTGGCCCAGCGCCTGCGTGATCGCGGGCAGGCCCGCGGCCGTCGCCGGGATCTTGACCATCAGGTTGGGCCGGTCCACCATCCACCACAGCGCCTTGGCCTCGGCGACCGTGCGCTCGGTCTCGTTGGCCAGGCGCGGGTCCACCTCCAGGGAGACGCGGCCGTCCACACGGTCGGTGGAGTCGTAGACCGGGCGCAGGGTGTCCGCGGCCCAGCGGATGTCGTAGGTGGTGATCATGCGGACCGCCTCCTCCACCGACACGCCCCGCACGGCCAGCTCGTGCACCTGCTGGTCGTAGGCGTCGCCCTCGGAGAGGGCCTTGTCGAAGATGGTGGGGTTGGAGGTGATGCCGACCAGGTTGCGGGTCGACATCAGCTCGGCCAGGTTGCCGGAGCGCAGCCGCTCCCGGCTCAGGTCGTCCAGCCAGACGGACACGCCCGCCTGGGACAGGTCGCGGAGTGCGTTGCTCATGGGTTCTTCCGCCTTCCTGGGGGGCGGAGTGCCGCCCCCGGTCACACACGTCAAAGGAGGACGGGCCCCGCCGGGATCCTCCGGCGGGGCCCGCCGGGGTCAGCCGCCGGCCCTGGCGATGGTCTTGCGGGCCGCCTCGACGACCGCCTCGGTCGTGAAGCCGAACTTCTCGTACAGGACCTGGTACGGGGCGGAGGCTCCGTAGTGCTCCAGGCTCACCGACTCGCCGGCGTCGCCGACGTACTGGCGCCAGCCCAGGGCGATCCCGGCCTCCACCGACACGCGGGCGCGCACGGAGGAGGGCAGCACCTGCTCGCGGTACTCCTCGCTCTGGCGCTCGAACCACTCCACGCACGTCATGGACACCACGCGGGTGGGCGTGCCCGCCTCCTGGAGCGCCTTGCGGGCGTCCAGGGCGATCTGCACCTCGCTGCCGGTGGCCATGATGATCACCTCGGGGGCGTCCCCGTCGGCCTCGGCCAGCACGTAGCCGCCCTTGACCGCGCCCTCGGCCGAGGCGTACTCCTCGCGGTCCAGGACGGGCAGGTTCTGGCGGGTCAGCGCCAGCGCGGACGGGCGGTCGCCCCGCTCGATGACCGAGCGCCACACCACGGCGGTCTCGTTGGCGTCGGCGGGACGGATCACGTCCAGGCCGTAGATGGCGCGCAGCGCCCACAGGTGCTCGACCGGCTGGTGGGTGGGGCCGTCCTCACCCAGGCCGATGGAGTCGTGCGTCCACACGTAGGTGACCGGCAGCTGCATGATCGCGGCCAGCCGGACCGCGGGGCGCATGTAGTCGCTGAAGACGAGGAACGTGCCGCCGTAGGGCCGGGTGGGACCGTGCACGGCCATGCCGTTGAGGATCGCGCCCATGCCGTGCTCGCGCACGCCGAAGTGCAGTACGCGCCCGTAGGGGTTGCCAGGGAACATGCTGCTGGCGCGGTCGAAGGGCAGGAAGGACGGCTCGCCCTTGGGCGTGGTGTTGTTGGACCCGGCCAGGTCGGCCGAGCCGCCCCACAGCTCGGGCAGCAGCGGAGCGAGGGCCGAGAGCACCTCGCCGCTGGCCTTGCGGGTGGCCACGCCCTTCTCACTGGGCTCGAAGGAGGGGACCGCCTTCTCCCAGCCCTCGGGCAGCCTCTTCTCGACCAGGCGGTCGAACAGCTCCGCGTTCTCCCCGGCGCTCTCGTGCCAGGCCCTGAACTCGACCTCCCAGGCGGCGCGGGCCTCGCGGCCCCGGTCCACGGCGCGGCGGGTGTGCTCGATGACCGCGTCCTCGACGCCGAAGGGCTCGTCGGGCAGTCCGAGGATCGCCTTGGTGGCGGAGATCTCGTCCTGGCCGATGGCCGCGCCGTGGATGGCGCCGGTGTTCTGCTTGTTGGGCGCGGGCCAGCCGATGACGGTGCGCAGGCGGATGAAGGTCGGGCGCTCGGTCTCGGCCTTGCCGCGCACGATCGCCTGGAACAGGGCCTCGACGTCCTCGACGTACTCGCCGGTGGCGCTCCAGTCGACCTCCTCCACGTGCCAGCCGTAGGCGCGGTAGCGCTCGGCCACGTCCTCGGAGTGCGCGATGCGGGTGTCGTCCTCGATGGAGATCCGGTTGTCGTCCCAGATCATGATGAGGTTGCCCAGCTGCTGGGTCCCGGCCAGGGCGCTGGCCTCGTGGCTCACGCCCTCCTGGACGTCGCCGTCGGAGCAGAACGCGTAGATGTGGTGGTCGAAGGGGCTGGCGCCCGGACCGGCCTCGGGGTTGAACAGGCCGCGCTCGCGGCGGGCGGCCATGGCCATGCCGACCGCGTTGCCCACGCCCTGGCCCAGCGGACCGGTGGTGGTCTCCACCCCCGGCGTGTGGCTGAACTCGGGGTGGCCGGGCGTGCGGCTGCCCCACTGGCGCAGGCCCTTGAGGTCGTCCAGCTCCAGCCCGTATCCGGCGAGGTAGAGCTGGATGTACAAGGTGAGGCTGGAGTGGCCGATCGACAGCACGAAGCGGTCACGGCCCGTCCACTCGGGGTCCGAGGGGTCGTGCCGCATGATCTTCTGGAAGAGCAGGTAGGCGGCGGGCGCCAGGCTCATCGCGGTGCCGGGGTGTCCGTTACCCGACTTCTCGACCGCGTCCATCGCCAGCGCCCGGACCGTGTTGACGGCGCGGAGGTCGAGGTCCGACCACTCCAGGGTTTGCGGGGTGTGGGCGTTCACGGACTTTCGTTCTCCTTCTCGGGCACCCCCCGCGCCCGGCGGCCGGAGCACGGGGTGTGTCGGTTGCGTTCGTTCTCGAACCGCCGCCGGGACCCGGTCGGCCCGCCGCGGGGCGGGGCCGAGTACTGCGGGAACGCGCACCCCCGGCTGTTCAGGGCGCGGACGCGGCGTCCCCGGGCGACGGCCGTCGCGGGCTGGAGACCACGACGGATTCGGCCACGATCGAGCCTATCGTCCGCTACCCAGGATGTCGTTGCCCGACACCTCTCATTACCGGCTGGTAGGGGCCTCGGCGCCGCCTGCCGCGCGAACACGGGTGGCGCGGTCACGGGTGCTGCGCCGCGGTGCGGGGGGTCGCGGGCGGTGCGTGGCGGGCTGGAAGCCCGTCGGGGCGTGTGCGACCCTTCAGTGCACCCGGCGGACCCCCGCCCGCATCCCGGCCCGAGGACCAGCGGTTTTCCTTGTGAGGGGGCTGGTCTCAGGCGCGCGCGAGGAAGTACTACAGTATGTCGTTGACGGGGTTTCCGCCGATCCAGACGCTTTGTCGGTCCGCCGGCCCCCGCGTGGCGAGCAGTGTCGAAACCCCTAGAGTTGTCGAGGTATCCGCGTGTCTGAAACCGAGCCGGTGGCCCCCGGGGGGACGCGAGAGAACCGTCCGGCCGTGAGGACCGGATACTGATGGCCCTCACCAACCGCGCTCCGCGGACGAACCCGGACGGCGACCGGCCCCAGGCCCCCCGCAGGGCCTCGCTGGGCGCCCACGTCCGCGCCTACGTCGCCCTTTCCAAGCCCCGCGTCATCGAGCTGCTGCTCATCACCACCATCCCGGTGATGTTCGTCGCGGCCGGGGGAGTGCCACCGCTGTGGACCGCGGTCGCCACCCTGGTCTTCGGCACCATGTCGGCGGCCAGCGCGAACGCGATGAACTGCTACATCGACCGCGACATCGACCGTGAGATGCGTCGCACCCGCCAGCGCCCCGGCGCGATGGACCTGGTCACCCCGCGCGGAGCCCTCGTCTACGGCCTGGTGCTGGCCGTCGGCTCCACCGTCGGGTTCGCCCTCCTGGTGAACGTGCTCTCGGCCGTGCTGTCGGTCTTCGCGATCCTGTTCTACATCTTCGTGTACACGCTGCTGCTCAAGCGGCGCACCGCGCAGAACGTGGTGTGGGGCGGCATCGCCGGGTGCATGCCGGTGCTCATCGGCTGGGCCGCGGTGACCAACAGCCTGGACTGGGCGCCGTTCGTCCTGTTCCTGGTCGTGTTCTTCTGGACGCCGCCGCACACCTGGACGCTGGCCATGCGCTACAAGGAGGACTACGCGCAGGCCAAGGTGCCGATGCTGCCCGTGGTCGCCACCGACCGCCGGGTGCTGCTGGAGTGCGTGCTCTACAGCTGGGCCACCGCGATCGTGTCGGTGCTGTTCTGGCCGGTGGCGGGCACCACCTGGTTCTACGGCGCGGTCGCCGTCGCCCTGGGCGCGCTGCTGGTGGTCCAGGCGCACCGCCTGCTCAACCGCTCCCGCGCGGGTGTGACCGGCGCGCAGCTCAAGACGATGGGCTTCTTCCACCTGTCCAACGGCTACCTGGCGCTGCTGTTCGTGGCGGTCACCGTCGACCCCCTGATCGCCGGCGTCCTGGGCTGAGCCCGCCCCCGTACGTCCGCCTGTGGGCGGCGCCCCCTCGGGGCGTCGCCCACAGGCGTTTCGGCCGTCACCGGCGGCCGTGCCGTCCCGGCCTGACCGCCTGACCGCCTGACCGCCTGGTGGGCCGGGCCGCCCGGACCTCTGTTCCGCCCGGATGGCCGCTCCGCCGTCAGGGCCTGCGCCAGGCCAGCACCGCCGACCACACCGCGACCCCGGTCAGGGCCAGAGCCAGGGGGACGTGCGCCTGGACCAGCCCGTAGCTGCCCAGCGCCGCCTGAGCGAAACCGAGCGCTAGGGCCAGCAGGCTGACCAGCAGGACCAGTCCCGGCGTACCCGCGGCGCGGCCCGAACGCCGCCAGTACCAGAACGCGGCCACCGCCTGGAGTCCCGCCGCCACGTGCGTTCCGAAGGCGCCGTAGTAGTGCAGCGGAAGCGCGTCCGTGTTGA
Organism: Nocardiopsis synnemataformans; assembly: GCF_965343085.1. Lineage (NCBI taxonomy): Bacteria > Bacillati > Actinomycetota > Actinomycetes > Streptosporangiales > Nocardiopsidaceae > Nocardiopsis > Nocardiopsis synnemataformans. The sequence goes on from NZ_CBDRFA010000065.1 coordinate 8,894, forward strand.
ACGTCACCAGCTGCCCGGCCGTCGAGCCCTCCCACAGCAGGGCGGCCAGGTGCAGGAGTACGGCCGCGCGTAAGGCACGCAGCGGGCCAGCGGTGTCGGGGGTCGTGGTCGCCCGGTCCATGCGCGGCTCACCTTCGGTTCGGGGTCGGGGACGGCTTCGGTTCCCCGATCCTCGCGCATGCCGGACACGGAGCACCACCGGAGGCCCGACGTGGGGCCCTTCCCCGGTCCGCCTACCCCCCACAGTCCTCCCCACGACCCGCTGACTCTCCCCCTCCGCCCCTCCCCGCGGTCGGTCGGGGGCGAAAGCCGTGGTCGGACCGGTTCCCGCTACGATCGGTGCCCATGCCCCGTCTCGACAGCAAGGCCATCCTCCAGGGCCGACGCTCGCGCTACTCGATGACCCTCATCCTGGGCACCACCGTCAGCGTGGTCTGCATGATCGGGATGCTGGTCTACCTGTGGCTGCTCGCCCTGGCCGGGGGAGCGGCCGCCGGGATCGACGGAGGGCTCGGCTTCGCCGTCAGCCTCGTCGCCGCGGTCATCCCCGTGTGCATCCTCGTGCCGCTCATCCTCATGCTCGACCGGATCGAGCCCGAGCCCGGCTGGGTCCTGTTCTTCGCCTTCGCCTGGGGCGCGGGCGTGGCCGTGGTGGCCTCCCTGCTGCTCAACAGCTGGGGCCTGGCCCACGTCACGGTGCCGCTGTTCGGCCGGGACCTGGGCGACTTCCTGGGCACGTCGGCGGTGGCGCCGCTGGTGGAGGAGAGCGCCAAGGGCGTGGTGCTGCTGATCCTGCTCTGGCGGCGCCGCCACGAGCTGGACACCTTCACCGACGGGGTGATCTACGCGGGGATGGTCGCCACCGGCTTCGCCTTCACCGAGAACATCCTGTACTTCCTCAGCGCGTTCTTCGACGGCACCCTGGTGGCCACCTTCGCCATCCGCGGGCTGATCGCCCCGTTCGGGCACCCGGTCTACACCGCGATGATCGGCATCGGCGTGGCCTACGCCGCCATGCGTTCCGGAGCCCTGCGCCTGCTGGCCCCCGTCGCCGGGTGGGCCGCGGCGGTGCTGCTGCACGGCATGTGGAACGGGTCCACCTACTTCGGCTGGTCCGGCCTGGCCGTCGCCTACATGGTGCTCTTCGGCGTGCTCATGGCGATCCTGGCGCTGGCCACCCGCGACCGCCACCGCCAGGTCGGCGCGATCGCCCGCCATCTGCCGCCCTACGTCTCCACCGGACTGGTCACCCAGGCCGACATCGCCATGCTCAGCTCCCTACAGGGGCGCCGCCGGGCCCGCGAGTGGGCGGCGCGCAACGCCGGTCGCAGGGGCCGCGAGGCGATGCGTGAGTACCAGCTCGCCGCCACCGAGCTCGCGCTGCTGCACCGCAGGCTGGACGCCGGACTGCCCGCGCCCGACTGGAAGGTGCACCGGGACTCGTTCCTGGCGCTGATGCACGTGGCCCGGGACACCTTCCTGGGACGGATGCCCCAGCCGGTCGCCCCGGGCTGGGCGGAGAACCCCACCGACTCCGGCTTCCTGCGCCGGGCCGACTTCGCCCACGTCATCGCCCAGACGCGGGCCCAACAGGACTACGTTCCCCGTCACGGTCAGCAGGGCCCTCGCTGAGCTCCTGTCCCGGCGGAACCAGACGCGTGGTGGAGAAGTACAGGCGGCAGATCGCGACCCAGGTCAGGGCCGAGCCGAGGACGTGCAGGACCACCAGGGCCTCGGGCAGTTCCAGGGCGTACTGGGTGTAGCCCAGGGCGCCCTGGAGGATGACGGTGACCAGCAGGAACAGGCTGCTCCTGCGGACCGGCCGCCGGGTGCCGCTCCGGAAGGCGATGACGGTGGCCAGCAGGGCCCCGGCCGTGGTGAGCCAGGCCAGTGCGGAGTGCAGGCGCGTGACCGCCGCCAGGTCGAACCCCCAGCGGGGGGCCGCGGCGTCGCCGCCGTGCGGGCCGGTGCCGGTGACGACGGTCCCGGCGACCAGCAGTACGAAGCCGACCACGACCAGCCCGATGCTCAGGGCGTGCAGCATCGGGCCCACGGACACCTGCGGCTTGCCCTCGGGCTCCTGGCAGCGCACGTACAGGGCGACCGTGATGAAGACCATCACCATGGACAGCAGGAAGTGCGCGGCCACGGAGGCGGGGTGCAGGTCGGTCCACACGGTGATGCCGCCGACCACGCCCTGTCCCAGGACGCCGAACGGCACGATGGCGGCCAGTCGGACCAGGTCGCGGCGGCGCGGGCTCATCCGCATGACCGCGACGAAGGTGATGACGGCGACCGCCAGTACGACGAAGGTGAGCGTCCGGTTGCCGAACTCGATGGCGGCGTTGAGCGCGGCGTGCCCGGTGTCGATGGGCACGAAGCTCTCCGGCGTGCACCTGGGCCACTCCGAGCAGCCCAGGCCCGAGGAGGTGACGCGCACGGTGGCGCCGGTGACGGCGATCCCGGCGTTGACGACGATGTTGCCGAGCGCCCAGGCCCGCAGCGACCGCTGGGTGGGCGTCCAGATCGTGCGCGCGAGCAGCACCAGCGCGAGCACTCCGGCGGCCGCGACCGCGATCTGCCAGCCCCACAGGGGGAATCCGAGAAGGGAGATGTCCTCCGCCGCGGGCGGGGGGACCGAGTTCGCGGCCAGCACCGCGGAGGCCGGGGAAACAGACATACGACAGACTGTAGTACATCGCTCCGGGGACTGGTGCCCACCCCCTGCGCAGTCTCCCACCTGCGCCGACGCCGCCGCTCCGGCACAGGGGGAGGGGGCGCCCACACGTGGACGCCCCCTCCGCGAGAGTGGGACCCGTTCTCCCGATCGGCCCGATCCCGGGGCTCGTCGGTTCGGGAGGGCCCGCCCCCGCCGACCGCTCGACGCGGTCCTAGCCGGCGTGGTTGGAGATGCACTGGGTGAGCAGGTCCAGGTCCAGGTTGATCAGACCGAGAAAGCCCTGCTCCTGCACGCACGCCTGGTAGACGTCCGTGTCGTTCTCACCCGCGGAGGCGGTCCCGAACCCCATGCCGAGCAGGCCGGCGGTGAACAGGGCGGTCATCATCATCTTGGCGGTGGTGCGCATGGCTTTCCCTTCGAGTGCGAGTGGTCGAGCCGTTTGGCTGACCCACCAGGACAGATAACCATTTGTGTCTATTCGGAAACGCTGGGTAGCAAAACTCCTGCCCTCGACCTTCCGAACAGGCCGTCCCAACGGCCCCGCTCCGGACACGACGGCTCCGGCCCTCGCCCGCCTACCGCTCCCCGGGACCCTCGCGCGGCGGTCCGGTGGACGCGCCGTCGGCCTTGCGGCCGCCCTCGCCGTCGCGGGCCGAGGTGCGCGTGGAACCCGCGCTGGCCGCGATCACGCAGGCCACCGCGAACCACTGCCACACGGTCAGCAGCTCACCCAGCACCACCAGGCCCACGAGCGCCGCGGCGGCGGGCTGGAGGCTCATCAGCACCCCGAAGACGCGCGGCGGCATCCGGCGCAGCGCGCTCAGCTCCAGCGTGTAGGGCACCACCGAGGACAGCACGCCGACCACCAGGCCGAACAGCAGCAGGCGCCAGTCCAGCAGGGCCGCGCCCCCCTCGTACACGCCGATCGGCGCCATGACGACCACGCCGACCACGCTGGCGATCGCGAGCCCGGACGCGCCGCTGAACCGCTGGCCCGTCGACGCGCTGAGCAGGATGTAGCCCGCCCACGCGACCGCCGCCAGCACGGCGAACAGGATGCCCAGCGGGTCCATCGAGCCCGACTCCAGCCCCAGCGCGACCACGCCCAGCCCGGCCATGCCCGCCCACAGCAGGTCGATCCGGCGCCGCGATCCCAGGATCGCGATGGTCAGCGGCCCCAGGTACTCGATGGTGACCGCGATCCCCAGCGGGATGCGGGCGAAGGCCTGGTAGATGAGGAAGTTCATCATCGCCAGCGCGACGCCGTAGCCGACCACCACCAGCCAGTCGCCGCGCGAGCGCGCCCTGAGCACCGGTCGCGCCACCAGGACCAGGAGCACCGCCGAGGTCAGCAGCCGCAGCCACACGACCGCGGCCGGGGGCAGGACGTCGAAGAGGTTCTTGGCCACCCCGGCGCCGGTCTGCACCGAGACGATGCCGACCATCACCAGCCAGACCGGTGGTACCGCCTCCACCGCGCGGAGCGGGGAGAACGCTGCCTTGGGGCGGGACGGAGTGCTCATGGGCATTCATCCTACGTTTTCGGGGGTCCTCTCCGTCTCCCCGGCCCGCGCCCGGCCCCGGTTCTCCCGCCTCCGGCTCCGGCCCTCCCGGGCCCGCGCCGCCCCCGGAGCCCGGGCCACGACCGCGGCCAGCAGCAGTCCCCAGGCCGCCGTCGCCACCGCGGGCTGCGCCAGGGTCATGACCAGCCCGTGCACCGTCTGGTCCGCCCGGCCGGTCAGGAGCTGCACCCCGATCCACAGGAACGGCAGCGCCGCCGCGAGCAGGTTCACCAGCAGCGCGGCCCACACCAGCCCGGGCCGCGCGGGCCGCCGCCACACCACCAGCGCGCCGCCCGCGACGAGCAGGAACAACGGCGGACCGAGGTAGCGGACCGCGATGAACCAGGGGACTCCGAACGCTTCCATGCCCGGACCCTATCGAGCCCGCGCCAGTGGTGGGCGAACGTGCACCAAACCGGCAAAGTGGTGTGAAATGGTCCGGGCCGCGGATCGACGCGGCCCCCGCCGCAGCCCGCTGGAGTGTCCTCGATGTCCCGACGCCGTGCCCGTTCCCCCCGCGCCCACGAACGGTACGTCCCCCGCTGGCCGCTCCTGGCCGGAGCCCTGGCACTGCTGTTGGTGGCCCTCGTCGGCGGCTACACCGGGGGCCTGCTCGTGTCCGGCGGCGACCAGCCCGAGGAGCCGGAGATGACCACGGCATCGGGCATCCTGGTCCAGCCGCCCGGCGCTCCCGAGGCCGAGGAGCCCACGGAGGAGCCGTCGGAGGAGGAGGTCGTCCACCCCGCGGGTCTGGACCCCGCGCTCGTCTACGCGCTCCAGAACGTCCACGGCGGCCGCGTCATGGACGTCGCGGGCACCTCCACCGCCAACGGCGCGCCCGTCCACCTGTGGGACCGTCACGACCAGACCAACCAGCAGTGGCGCCTCATCCCCGTGGACGGGGGCTTCTACGAGATCGAGGGCGTGGGCAGCGGCAAGCTCCTGGAGATCCCCGCCGACCCGGCCGCCCAGCCCGGCGCCGCGCTGCTCACCCGCACCGGCTCGCCCAACCAGCACTGGTCGCTCATCGAGGTGGGGCCGGGCGTGGTCCGCCTGGTCAACCGGGCCACCGGCCAGGCCCTGGAGGCGCAGGGCGGCGCCCCCGACAACGGCACCAGGGTCGCCCAGGCGCCCGAGGGCGGCCACGCCCACCAGCAGTGGCGCCTGCTGCCCGTGGGCTGACCCCGGCGTCCTGGCCTGTGTGACGCGTGCCCGGCTCCGGGGGCGTGGTTTCCGGGCAGCGCTGCTACTCCCAGCGGAAGAGGCGGCTGGCCAGGACACCGCAGACCAGCGCCCACACGGCCAGCACGGCGAAGGCGCCCAGGCCCGGCAGGGAGCCGTCGGCCAGGACCGTCCGCAGCCCCGAGCTGAGCGCGGTGATCGGCAGCGCCGACGCCGCCTGCTCCAGCGGGCCGGGGAAGCTGCTGGTCGGGAAGAGCACCCCGCCCAGGCCCAGCAGCAGCACGTACACCAGGTTGGCCCCGGCCAGGGTCGCCTCGGCCCGCAGCGTGCCCGCCATCAGCAGGGCCAGCGAACTGAACGCGGCGGTGGCCATCAGCACCAGCGCCACGGCCGCCAGCACGCCCGCCGGGCTCACCGCGGGCGACCAGCCCAGCACCAGTGCCACCGAGCACAACACCACCGCCTGGATCGCCTGCACGCCCAGCACGGCCAGGGTCTTGGCGGCCAGCAGGCCGAAACGCGACAGCGGGGTCGCCCCCAGCCGCTTGAGCACCCCGTAGCGGCGCTCGAAACCGGTGCCGATGGCCAGGCCCGTGAACGACGTGGACATCACCGCCAGCGCCAGCACGCCGGGCGTGAGCGCGTCCACCCGCGCCCCCTCGCCCACGTCCAGCACCGAGGTGAGGCTGAAGCCCACCAACAGCAGCACGGGGATCACCATGGTGAGCAGGAACTGCTCGCCATGGCGCAGCATGACCCGCAGCTCCATCCCGGCCTGCGCGGCGACCATCCGCCACATCGGCGCGGCCCCGGGCGCGGGGGTGAACAGCGAGGCGTCGTCGCCTCCGGACGCGGGCGCGCCAGCGCCCACCCGTGCGGAGGCGGTGGAGGTGTGCTCGTGCATCAGTCGCGCAGTTCCCTGCCGGTGAGTTCGAGGAAGACGTCTTCGAGGGTACGCCGCCGCACGCGCAGGTCCTCGGCCAGAACTCCGGCCGAGGCGCACCAGGCGGTGACCGTGGCCAGGAACTCCGGTCCGGGCGCGCCCGCGCCGCCGGGGACGACCGCGTACTCGCGGCGGCCTTCGGCGGGGCCCTGGGCCTCCACCCGGCTGCCCTCGGGCAGGGCGGCCTCCAGCAGGGCGGTGTCCACCGGGGCCTCGGTGGAGAAGCAGACCTCGCGGCGCTCCCCGGTCAGCTCGGCGGGGGTGCCCTCGGCGACCACGGCGCCGCGGTCGATGATGACCACGTCGTCGGCCAGCCGCTCGGCCTCCTCCATGTGGTGCGTGGTCAGGATCACCGCCACGCCCGCCTCGCGCAGGGCCGTCACCAGGTCCCAGGTGGCCATGCGCGCCTGCGGGTCCAGGCCCGCGGTCGGCTCGTCCAGGAAGACCAGCTCGGGGCGGCCGACCACGGCGCAGGCCAGGGACAGGCGCTGCTGTTGGCCGCCGGACAGGCGGCGGAAGGGCGTGGTGGCCACCGAGGTCAGGCCCAGCCGCTCCAGCAGCAGGCGGGGCTCGATCGGCCGGGCGTGGAAGGAGGCCATCAGCCGCAGCCACTCGGCGGCGCGGGCGCCGGTGGGCACGCCCCCGGACTGGGGCATCACCCCGACGCGGGGCTTGAGGGCGCCGGAGTCGGCCACGGGGTCCAGCCCCAGCACCCGCACCCGCCCGCCGTCGGCGCGGCGGAAGCCCTCGCAGATCTCGATGGTGCTGGTCTTGCCCGCTCCGTTGGGACCGAGCAGCGCCGTCACCGCGCCCCGGCGCGCGCTGAAGGTGAGGCCGGTGACTGCGGTGGTGGCGCCGTAGCGCTTGACCAGGTCGACGACCTCGACCGCGGCTGTGTCCATGGGCCCTGAGTCTACGTGCGGCCCGGCGGAGGGCTTCACCGCCCCGGCCGGGGCGTCGGCGGCCCGGCGGCGCGCCGAACATTCCTGTCCGTATTCCGGTACGGCGGTCTCGACATGCGGTCGTCGGGAAGGATCGCGGGCCCGTCCTTGTTCGTGTCCGGAGGGTTGCCGATGCGTGAACCCCCTGTTAGGCAAGCCTGTCCTTCGTGATCAAGTCCATGGGGTCGGGTTTGCCTCGGCGGACTTATTTACGCCACACTGATGTTGTCAAAACCAGGAGCAGCGTCAGAGAGAGGGAGGGGAAGACTGTGTCCGAGGCGTCCAGTGTGTCCCGCCCCCTGGCCGGACCGGAGCGCGGGGCCGAGACCGGCACCCGCGCACGGGTCGCGCGGCTGATCCTGGAGAAGGGCCCGGTCACCGCCTCCGCACTGGGAGAGCGGCTCGGGCTCACCCCGGCGGCCATCCGCCGCCATCTCGACAACCTGACCAGCGAGGGCATGGTCGAGGCCCGCGACGCCCGGCCCCACGGCGGGCGACGCCGCCGGGGCCGTCCGGCGCGCGTCTTCGCCATCACCGAGGCCGGACGCGACGCCTTCGTCCACGCCTACGACGACCTCGCCACCAGCGCGCTCCGCTTCCTGGCCGACACGGCCGGTCCCGGAGCCGTCGGCGAGTTCGCCCGCAGTCAGGTCGCCGACCTGGAGCGGCGCTACAAGCCCCTGCTGGACGCTGTTCCCGCGAAACAACGCGTCCGGTTGCTGGCCGAGGCCCTCTCCAACGACGGCTACGCCGCCACCGCGGGCCAGGCGCCCGCACCCGGCGGCGGCGACCAGCTGTGCCAGCACCACTGCCCCGTCGCGCACGTGGCCGCCGAGTTCCCGCAACTCTGTGAGGCCGAGATCGAGGCCTTCGCGCGGCTGCTGGGCACCCCGGTGCGCAGGCTGGCCACCATCGCCCACGGCGACGGTGTGTGCACCACCCACGTCACCCCCCGGGGCGACGTGGCGAGCGGGGAGGACGGCACCCCCGCGTCCAAGGCCATCCGCCAGGCGGCGGGCGGCCCAGTTCACCACAAGGACGTCTGAGTCCAGGAGGAGTCCGCGCATGACGTCTATCGCGCATCCCGAGCTCGAGGGGATCGGAACATACGAGTACGGTTGGGCCGACTCCGACGCGGCCGGGTCCTCGGCCCGCCGCGGTCTGAACGAAGAGGTCGTCCTCGACATCTCCGCCAAGAAGGACGAGCCGGAGTGGATGACCAAGCTCCGTCTCAAGTCCCTTCGGCTCTTCGACAAGAAGCCCATGCCCAACTGGGGCGCGGACCTGTCCAAGATCGACTTCGACAACATCAAGTACTTCGTGCGGTCCACGGAGAAGCAGGCCACATCCTGGGAGGAACTGCCCGAGGACATCAAGAACACCTACGACAGGCTGGGCATCCCCGAGGCGGAGAAGCAGCGCCTGGTCGCCGGTGTCGCCGCGCAGTACGAGTCCGAGGTCGTCTACCACCAGATCCGCGAGGACCTGGAGGAGCAGGGTGTCATCTTCCTGGACACCGACACCGCCCTCAAGGAGCACCCGGAGGTCTTCGAGGAGTACTTCGGCTCCGTGATCCCGGCCGGTGACAACAAGTTCGCCGCGCTCAACACCGCCGTGTGGAGCGGCGGGTCGTTCATCTACGTGCCCAAGAACGTGCACGTGGAGATCCCGCTCCAGGCCTACTTCCGGATCAACACCGAGAACATGGGCCAGTTCGAGCGGACCCTGATCATCGTCGACGAGGGCGCCTACGTCCACTACGTCGAGGGCTGCACCGCGCCGATCTACAAGTCGGACTCGCTGCACTCCGCGGTCGTGGAGATCATCGTCAAGAAGAACGCCCGCTGCCGTTACACGACCATCCAGAACTGGTCGAACAACGTCTTCAACCTGGTCACCAAGCGCGCCGTGGCCGAAGAGGGCGCGACCATGGAGTGGATCGACGGCAACATCGGCTCCCAGGTCACCATGAAGTACCCCGCCGTCTATCTGATGGGCGAGCACGCCAAGGGCGAGACCCTGTCCATCGCCTTCGCGGGCGAGGGCCAGCACCAGGACACCGGGTCCAAGATGGTGCACTGCGCGCCCAACACCTCCTCCACCATCATCTCCAAGTCGGTGGCACGCGGCGGGGGCCGCGCCTCCTACCGGGGACTGGTGCAGGTGCAGGAGGGCGCCGACCACGCCAAGTCCTCGGTCAAGTGCGACGCGCTGCTGATCGACACCATCAGCCGTTCCGACACCTATCCCTACAACGACCTGCGCGAGGACGACGCCGAACTCGCGCACGAGGCGACCGTCTCCAAGGTCAGCGAGGACCAGCTCTTCTACCTGATGAGCCGGGGTATGGACGAGGACGAGGCCATGGCCATGATCGTGCGCGGGTTCGTCGAGCCCATCGCGCGCGAGCTGCCCATGGAGTACGCGCTGGAACTGAACCGGCTGATCGAGCTTCAGATGGAAGGAGCGGTTGGTTAAGTTGACCAGCCCCAGCACCGAACCCAAGGCCCACAGCCACGGCCTCGGGGAGATCCCGTTCTCCAAGTTGGCCACCCACGGGTCCTTCGACGTGAACGACTTCCCCGTCCCGGGCGGCCGCGAGGAGGAGTGGCGCTTCACTCCGATCCGCCGCCTCAAGGGCCTGCACGACGGCAGCGCCGTCGCCGACGGCACCGACAAGCTCGACGTGGACGCCCCCGAGGGCGCCACCGTCGAGACGGTCGGCCGCGGCGACGCGCGGCTCGGCACCGCCGGGTTCCCCGCCGACCGCGTCACCGCCCAGGCCTACACCTCCTTCGAGGAGGCCACGGTCATCACGGTCGCGCAGGGCGCGGCCCTGGAACGGCCGGTCGTCGTCAACCGCCAGGCCCAGGGCGGCACGCGCTACGACCAGTTCGTCCTGGACGTCAAGCCGCTGGCCGAGGCGGTCGTGGTCCTCAACCAGACCGGCACGGGCGTGCGCGCGGGCAGCGTGGACATCCACGTCGGCGAGGGCGCGCGCCTGACGCTGATCAGCGTCCAGGACTGGGACGGCGACGCCGTCGACGTCTCGCAGCACAACGCCCAGGTGGCCAAGGACGCCACGTTCAAGTCGATCGTGATCACCCTGGGCGGCGACCTGGTCCGGCTCTCCCCGAAGGTGGCCTACAAGGGGCGCGGCGCCAACGCCGAGCTCCACGGGCTGTACTTCACCGGCGACGGCCAGCACCACGAGCACCGCTCGCTCATCGACCACAACATGTCCCACACCCGCTCACGGGTGGAGTACAAGGGCGCGCTGAGCGGCAAGGACGCCCACGGTGTGTGGATCGGCGACGTGATCATCGGTGAGGGCACCACCGGCACCGACTCCTACGAGCACAACCGCAACCTCCAGCTCACCGACGACACCCGCGTGGACTCGGTGCCCAACCTGGAGATCTTCACCGGTGAGGTGGAGGGCGCCGGGCACGCCGCCGCCAGCGGCCGCCTGGACGACATCCACCTGTTCTACCTGCGCTCCCGGGGCATCCCGGAGGACGAGGCCCGGCGCCTGGTCATCCGCGGCTACTTCCTGGAGCTCATCAACCGGATCCCGGTCGAGGAGCTGCGTGAGGAGATCATGGCCAAGGTCGAGCGCAAGCTGGCCGCCCATGAGTGAGGCCGGACGCTGGGTGAAGGTCGCCGAGCTCGCCGAGATCCCCGAGGAGGGGGTCCTCGGGATCGAGACCGATGACGAGACGCCCATCGCCCTGGTCCGCAGCGAGGGCGAGGTGTACGCCGTGCGGGACGTGTGCTCGCACGCCGAGGTCCGTCTGTCCGAGGGCGAGGTCGAGGACGGCACCATCGAGTGCTGGCTGCACGGCTCCTGCTTCGACCTGCGTTCGGGGGCGCCGATCAACCCGCCCGCGACCCAGGCGGTCCCCACCTACGACGTGAAGATCGACGGCGACGACGTGCTCGTCTCGCTGGATGAGAAGAATTCCTGAGGCTGAAATGACCAAGTTCGAAATCCGCGGCCTGCGCGCCGACGTCCTCATCGGCGAGGGCGAGCGGCAGGAGATCCTCAAGGGCGTTGACCTGACCGTCAACTCCGGTGAGACCCACGCCATCATGGGCCCCAACGGCTCGGGCAAGTCCACCCTCGCCTACGCGATCGCCGGCCACCCGCGCTACGAGATCACCGAGGGCGATGTCCTCGTCGACGGCGAGAACATCCTGGAGATGAGCGTCGACGAGCGCGCCCGCGCCGGCGTGTTCCTGGCCATGCAGTACCCGGTCGAGGTCCCCGGCGTGTCCATGTCCAACTTCCTGCGCAGCTCCGTCACCGCGGTGCGCGGCGAGGCCCCCAAGCTCCGCCAGTTCTCCAAGGAGCTCCAGGGGGCGATGAAGGACCTGTCCATCGACTCGGCCTTCGCCGCCCGCGGCGTCAACGAGGGTTTCTCCGGCGGTGAGAAGAAGCGCCACGAGATCCTCCAGCTGGAGCTGCTCAAGCCCAAGGTCGCCATCCTGGACGAGACCGACTCCGGCCTGGACGTCGACGCGCTCAAGGTCGTCTCCGAGGGCGTCAACCGCGCCAAGGCCGGCGGGGAGATGGGCGTCATGCTCATCACGCACTACACCCGGATCCTCAACTACGTGAAGCCCGACTTCGTGCACGTGTTCGCGGGCGGCCGCGTCGCCGAGTCCGGCGGCCCGGAGCTGGCCGACGTGCTGGAGGCCGAGGGCTACGAGCGTTTCGTGAAGGCGGGCGCGTAACCCATGACCACAGTCCGCGAGTTCGGTCGGGCCGGGGCGGCCCCGCTCGACGTCGCGGCGATCCGGGAGGACTTCCCGATCCTCTCCCGGACCGTCCGCGACGGGCGGCCGCTGGTGTACCTCGACTCCGGGGCCACCTCGCAGAAGCCCCGTCAGGTGCTCGACGCCGAACGTGAGTTCTACGAACGCCACAACGCGGCGGTGCACCGTGGCGCGCACCAGCTCGCGGAGGAGGCGACCGACGCCTACGAGGCGGCCCGGGAGACCATCGCCCGGTTCATCGGGGCCGACGCCGGTGAGGTGGTGTTCACCAAGAACGCCACCGAGGGCGTCAACCTGGTGGCCTACGCGCTGAGCAACTCCGCGACCGCCGACGAGGAGCTGCGCCGCTTCCAGGTCGGGCCCGGCGACGAGGTCGTGGTGACCGAGATGGAGCACCACGCCAACCTGGTGCCCTGGCAGCAGCTGTGCCAGCGCACCGGGGCGACGCTGCGCTGGTTCCCGGTGACCGACGAGGGGCGCCTGGACCTGTCGGGGATCGCCGACCTGGTCAACGAGCGCACCAAGGTGGTGGCGTTCAGCCACCAGTCCAACGTGCTGGGCACTGTGAACCCGGTCGGGGAGATCGTCGCCCGGGCCCGCGAGGTCGGCGCGCTGACCGTGCTGGACGCCTGCCAGTCGGTCCCGCACATGCCGGTCGACGTGACCGCGCTGGGCGTGGACTTCCTGGTCTTCTCCGGGCACAAGATGCTCGGTCCCAACGGGATCGGCGTGCTCTGGGGGCGCCGGGAGCTGCTGGAGGCCATCCCGCCGTTCATCACCGGCGGCTCCATGATCGGCGTGGTCCACATGGAGTACTCCACCTGGGCCGACCCGCCCCAGCGCTTCGAGGCCGGTGTGCCGATGGCCCCGCAGGCCGTCGGCCTGGCCGCGGCCTGCGACTACCTGTCCCGCGTGGGCATGGAGCGGGTCGCCGAGCACGAACACGCGCTCACCGAGTACGCGCTGGAGCGGATCGGCGCCCTGGAGGGCGTGCGCATCGTCGGCCCCACCGAGGCGGTGGACCGCGGCGGCGCCGTGTCCTTCGCCGTGGACGACATCCACCCGCACGACGTGGGCCAGGTCCTCGACGACCTGGGGGTGGAGGTCCGGGTGGGCCACCACTGCGCCTGGCCGCTGCACCGCAGGCTGGGCGTCGTCGCGACCACGCGCGCGTCCTTCTACCTCTACAACACGTCGGAGGACGTGGACGCGCTCGTGGAGGCCATCAGGGCCGCGCAGAAGTTCTTCGGAACCCGGCCCTAGAGCGAGGAACAGCCTGACCATGCAGTTGGACGTGATGTACCAGGAGATCATCCTGGACCACTACCGCAACCCGCACCACAAGGGCCTGCGCGATCCGCACAACGCGGAGGCGCACCACATCAACCCCACCTGCGGGGACGAGGTGACGCTCCGGGTGGCGCTCACCCCCGCCGAGGGCTCCGACGCGCTCGACGGCGAGGCCGTCGTCAGCGACGTCTCCTACGACGGGATGGGCTGCTCGATCAGCCAGGCCAGCACCTCCGTGCTGACCGACCTGCTCATCGGCCGCACCGTCGCCGAGGGCATGACCACCCTGGACGCCTTCACCGAGCTGATGCAGTCCAAGGGCAAGGGCGAGCCCGACGAGGACGTGCTGGAGGACGCCGTGGCGTTCGTCGGCGTGTCCAAGTACCCCGCGCGGATCAAGTGCGCCCTGCTGGGGTGGATGGCCTGGAAGGACGCCGTGTCGCAGTCCCTGGAGAAGGAAGCCGTCTGATGAGCGAGAACGAGACGACAACGACCGAGGCCGCCGAGACCATCGAGGGCGCTCCCCTCTCCCCGGAGGCGGAGGCGCTGGTCGAGGAGATCAGCGAGGCGCTCAAGGACGTGATCGACCCCGAGCTGGGCGTGAACGTCGTCGACCTGGGCCTGCTGTACGGGGTGAACGCCGAGGAGCAGGTGATCACGCTGGACATGACCCTGACCAGCGCGGCGTGCCCCCTGACCGACGTGATCGAGGACCAGGCCGTCTCGGCCCTGGACGAGTTCGGCCGCGAGGTCAAGATCAACTGGGTCTGGATGCCGCCGTGGGGTCCGGACAAGATCACCGACGACGGGCGCGACCAGTTGCGCATGCTGGGCTTCAACGTCTGACCCGCGCTGCCCGCGCGAAACGGGCCGGTACCCCTCGGGGACCGGCCCGTTCGCGTGGGTGGGGTGCCCGGGGCCGTCAGTAGACGAGGGGAGTGAACTGGGGAGCGGCGAAGCTGCCACCGGCGTGGAAGTCGACGCTGCGGCCGGAGGGGATCCGGTACTGGGTGGTGGTCTTGTACTGGGAGTGGGCCCAGGTCCCCCGGATCGTCACGGAGTAGGAGGTGCGGGAGGCGTTGAGACCGGTGCTGGTGCACTGGCCGGGGCTGACCACGAAGGTGGTGAAGCTGCCGAAGTCGGCGTAGGCCGTGTAGTTGGAGGACACGTTGCACAGGCGGAAGGTGCCCGCGGCCGCGGCCGCGGCGGGGGCGGCGGTGCCCACCGTGAGACCGAGGGAGAGCAGTAGGCCCAGGGCCAGGGTGAGGGCGAGCGACTTGCCTCGTGAGAGCGCGGTGGACATGGAACTCCTCAGTGTGGTCGTGAAGCAGGGGTAGGACCGCACCCGGAAAGGGGGCGCTGCGTAGTCAACCACACGCGGAAGGCCGCTTCTAGGTTTTGTGTGTTTTTTGTCCTGCCTTTGCGTGTGTTCATGGGAGCTTCGTGTGGCTTCGGCGTGTTGTAACGCCCCGTTCGCACGGGAAACATGACATCGATGTCGCGCTCCGTAACGACGCAGGGGTGCACGCGGCGGAGGCGGGGCGGGGGGAGCGTACGCGGAGAGGGCCCCGGTACCTTGAAGCCGCCGCCACCGGTGCTCGGGAGGGAGGGGTTCGACGGCCGGGGGTGAACGGGCCGGCCCCCGGATACCGGGCGGGGCCGGGGCCGTGGTGGTCCCGCCCGCCCGGAGGAGCGTGCCTAGTGCGCGGCGAACATGCCCGCGCGCAGCTCCGCGGCGATGTCGTTGTCGCCGCGCAGGGACAGCAGGTCGACCAGCGACTGGGGGTCGGCGAACGCCTCGTCGTCGCTGTCGGTGATCCGGCGGGAGAGGATCTTCAGGGCGTCCTCGGTGGAGGCCGGCGCGGTGTAGCCGCTCAGGTGCAGCGCCCGTGCCGTGGGGGAGTAGCCGCTCAGGTCGGTGGCGGGCAGCTTGCGTGCGTCCAGGCGGTCGCCTGCCACGGTGATGAAGACGCGGTCGCCGGGCTGGGCGGCCTGGCGGCGCAGCAGGGGGCGCAGGGAGTCGAACGCCGGCTGGTCGCGCCAGACGAGTACCAGCAGGTCCGCGCCCGGGGCGGTCAGGCACAGCAGCCGTCCGGGCTGGAGCCCCAGGTGGGTGGCGTACCCGGTGGGGACGGCCACGGGCGCGCCGTTGAGGTGGTCGGCGGTGATGTCGATGCGGTGCCACCAGCGCCCGTCGGGGGCGCGGAAGCAGCGGGCCGCCATGGCCGGGTCGCTCGCACCGGGCCGCGAGGGAGAAGCGGGCGGCGTGGGCGGCAGGCCGTGGGCCTGTCCGGGCGCCGGGCCCAGCGGCACGACGCGGTGCGGGTCCAGGGCGGCGGTACCGAAGGCCGCGGGAGCCTGCTCGGGCCCGGGTCTGTGCTGGTGGGCGGGGGCGGGCTCGTCCGGGGCCGCGGACGGCTGTGCGTCCATGCGCCGCCGGATGGGCAGCCCGTTCTCGGTGGTGGCCCCCGAGTCCTCCGGGGCGGTGTGGCCAGGGTGGTTGGTCGGCATCTCCACGGGCACCGACGGGTCCGTGAACACGTGCCCGTCCCGCAGGCTCACCCCGGGGGTGCTCAACAGCCAGGCGCGCAGCTCCTGCTGGCGGATGCCGATCCGGCTGAGCCGGATCCCGGCCTCGGTCATGCTGGGGGCGTCGTCCAGCAGCTCGCGGGTCTGCCAGCGCAGCCGGTTGGGGTCGTCGGCGATCAGCCAGCCGTTGTGCATGCGCCGGTCGGTGAACAGGGTGATGATCACCCGCCACAGCGGCGTGTTGAGGGTGGGCACGTCCACCGGGTGGTCGGGGTGGGCGTTGATCAGGCGGTCGATGGTGGTCGCCGCGCCCAGCTGCTCGGACAGCTCGCGCAGGTGCTTGGTGACCGCGGCACCCTCGGGGGCGTTGAGCCAGCGCAGCAGGCGCTCCTCCACCTTGCGCTGGGCGGAGCGGATCTCGGTGACGTCCACCGCGATCTGCTCCGAGAGCACGCGGATGCTGATGGGGTCGGTGGCGAACAGGCGCTCGGCGGCCACCGTGCGCTCCAGCTCCGGCCAGGAGCGGAACATCTCCTCGACCAGGTCCACCAGGGGGTGCTGACCCAGCGCCGGGGCGGGGGGACGCTCCTCGGCGTGGTCGGGACGCATGGCCTTGGGCGGACCGAAGCTGGGGCGGCGCAGGGTGCGCCCGGGGCCCAGCAGGGAGCTGCGGAACTGGGAGCGAAGGTCGCCCGCGCCCTCGCTGTGCGCGCCGTCGCCGCCCACGGCCTCGGTGTGCAGGGCGGAGCCGGGGATCATCGCGGCCGAGCTGACCATGGCCGTGGCCGCCTGCTCCCGGAGCGGGGCGCCGGAGGACTCGGCCCCCTCGCCGCGCTGGGCGCGCAGAGCCCGCAGGGTGCGGATCGCGCGGGTCGCCGGGGTCTGCGGCGGCGCCGCGTGCCCGGAGCCCTCGGCCCCCGTCCCGGAGCCCGTGGCGGCGGTGAGGTACTCCAACGCGCTGTGCACGTGCTCGGGGGCGGAGTCGGGCAGCCAGTGGGCGATGGTGCGCACGGCCTCCATCATCAGGGCGGGGGAGGGAGTGGGGCCTCCGGGAAGCTCACAGCAGGGCTGTAGCGCCCGCCAGGCCACCGTGCTCAGGATGTCCATGGGGTCGCAGTCGGCGAGCGGCCACGCGCCGATCTCCTGCGGACTCGTGGAGATGAGGCGCTCCCAGTCCCCGGCGGTGGCCACGACCGCGCCGCGCACGGGCTCGGAGAGGTCGGAGCAGTCCACCAGCTGGGTGCGCAGACTCGGCAGGAACTCGGCCAGCGGCAGGTGTGACCACTGCTCCAGCGCCAGGCGGGCGATGCCGTGCGCGAGCCAGGGCGGTCCCGCGATGTCCAGGACGCGTGCGACGGGTAGCGAGTGCCACCAGCCGTCGATCAGGCGGTCGTGGTGGAGCAGGGGTGCCACGTCCGGCGACCTCGACCACCGCAGTGCGGGCGCGAGGTCGACGAGGCAGATCGGAGAGACGGCGTTCATCCGCTGGGGACCTCGACCTCCTGGTGTCTGCACGTGAATTGGGGAGGAACCGCACGGGCCTTCGGTTCGATGCACCACAGTACGCGCCCCTCACCCGAGTGGAGGCCGGACGGGAGGCCGGTCCGTGTGCCACGGGCGGGCACGGCGGGCCGGGGGACAGGGGTGCCGTGAGCACTCCTCCGAGATCGTACGGCCCCTGAGGCCACATGGGTACCCCCGGGCGTGCCAGGTCCGCCGCGACCGGTCCGTGACTGCGCTGTGTGATGACCGTGACGAGGGCGTTCCGGCGTTCGTACCTGCGTGGACGTGTGAGTTACCTCATATCGGACCTTGGGTTCTTCCCGGGCCAACCGGTCGTTGGTATTCACGGCGCCTTCACATGGGCGTCCTCCGCGCGCAACGGGCGCGCGCGACCCGTCCGGGAAGGATGGAGCGTGGCGGGGTGTGCCGACACACTCCGTCCCAGGCGCCCTGTCGTCGGCCGCGGGTATGCTGGACGGGCACTGTCCCCCGCCCGGGCGACCTTCCGGCCGGACGGCCGCGCCCGGTGGCCGACAGGGGGCGACGGTGTTCGGACACGGGTGGTGGCCAGACCGCGGCCCGACACCGCGAATGCCGTACCCGCGCACCCTCGGCGCGCGCAGGCGTGGGACGGTCGAGCCGGATGATTGGTTGACGTGACAGACCTTGAGACGAATCCCCCAGCGGCCGTTCGGCCCCACAGACCGGACCCCATCCGGTCCTACGTGGCGATCGGCGACAGCATCACCGAGGGGATGGAAGACGACAGCGGCCCGGACGGAGAGTACCGGGGCTTCGCCGACCGACTGGCGGAGCACCTGGCCACGGTGACCCCCGACTTCCGCTACGCCAACCTGGGCGTGCGCGGACGCCGGATGCGCCACATCTTCGGTGAGCAGCTCGACCAGACGCTGGCCTGGAAACCCGACCTGGTCACCGTCCTGGCCGGGGGCAACGACGTCCTGCGCCCCGGAGGCGACCTCGACCGGCTGGCCGAGCACTTCGAGTGGGGCATCCGCCAGCTGCGCGACGCCGGAATCCGCGTGGTGATCCTGGCCGGCCACGACACCGGGTGGATCCCGGTCCTGCGCTACTACCGCGGCCGCATCGCCGTGTTCAGCATGCACATGCGCGCCGTCGCCGAGCGCACCGGCACCGAGATCGTCGACCTGTGGGCGCTCAACGCCCTGAACGATCCCCGCGCCTGGAGCGAGGACCGCCTGCACCCCAACGGCGCGGGCCACCAGATCGTCGCCGCGCGCGTGGCCGACCTGCTCGGCTTCCCCATGGGGCCGCCCGAGTCCTGGACCGACCCGTGGACCACCCCGCCCCGGCAGCTGCCCCGCATCCTGCGCCGCAGGGAGAACCGCCGCTGGGCCCGCCAGCACCTGGGGCCGTGGCTGCGCCGCCGCGCCATGGGCCGCTCCTCCGGGGACGGCCGCCTGCCCAAGCGCCCCGAGCTGGACTACCTGCACGACGAGGACACCCGGTCCCGGATCGCCAGGAGCATCGAGGAGGGCAAGGCCCGGGAGGGCGCCTACAACGGCTTCGACCCCACCGAGAGCGAGCCCACCCGCAGTCCCTCGGGCGCCAAGGGCCCCGACCCGGTGGACTGACCCGCCCGCCCGCCGCCGTGCGGCGGTTCCCGCACCGGACCCGGTGCGGGAACCGCATGCGTCGTGGCGCTCAGCTGCGCGACAGGGACTGGATGAGGTCGCTGATGTGCACCACGCCCAGGCACTGGCCGTAGGAGTTGGTGGCGATCAGGTCGTCGTAGATCCGCTCGGTGTCCTGGCCCGCCACCCGCAGCGCCGCCAGCGCCGACATCCACGCCGGGACCGTGCGTGGGGGCTCGGCCAGCCGCAGCGCCGGACGCTTGGCGTGCAGGGCGTGCCCGTAGCGGCCCGTCACCGACAACAGGAAGCGCGTGCGGTCGACGACCCCGACCGGGCGGTCCCGGTGGTCGATGAGGATGACGCTGTTCAGCGCCGGGTCCCCGGTGAAGGACTCCAGCACCTGCTCCGCGGTCGCGTCGGAGTCCAGCCCCACGGGCGGCACCATGAACTCGGTGACCCGGGGCCCGGAGTCCTCCTCCCCGTCCTGTCCGGTGCTCGGCTCGGGCACCGGGGTCACCCGCTCGCCGGGCCGCCACGCGCGGTCGGCGAAGAACGGCCCCGTGCCCACGCGTATCCCGCAGCGGCGCAGCCGCACCACGTCCTCGGCGGTGCCCACGCCCGAGGCCAGCGCGTACACGCCGCTGCCCCGGCCGATCCGCGCCAGGCCCTCCACCACGGTGGCGTGCCGCTGGTCCCCGGCCACGCCGGACACGATCGCCGGGTCGATCCGCATCAGGAACGGCGCGGCCTCCACCACCAGGTCCGGGCGCACCATCGCCGTCCCGAACCCGCACCGGAAACCCGCCGCGCGCAGCCGGGAGACCCCCGCCACCACGGTCCTGCGCGCCAGCTCGGCCATGTCCGGACTGAGCATGAAGGTGATGTCGCGCGGCCGACGGCCCGCACGGCGCAACAGGCTCTCCACCAGGGGGGCGAACCCCTCCCCGGCCAGGATCCGCGCGGGCAGCGGCAGGACCATCGGCAGCAGGCTCTCGGACACGGCGGTCTCCCGGACCAGGGCCAGAAGCCACTCGGCCACGGCCGACTCCTCCTGGGGGGACACCTCCGCGTAGGAGCCCCGCGCGGTGGGCGGCGGGGAGGCGGTGACCTCCACGGCCACCACGGTCCCCGAGTCCAGGTCGACGACGGGCTGGTAGCCGGGGGCGCCCGGAGCACGGCGGGCCACCGCACCCGGCCCGTCCGGATGCGCCGTGGGAGTGTGTTGGGGATGCAGCGCAGTCACAGTCCTCATGGTGACCCCGAATCGGTCCCACCTGAAGACTTGTCCTCGGCTGTTCCCCTCACCTTCACCGGGGTGTAGGGAGGGCGGCTCGGCGGCGTTCACATCTGGAGGCAACCGCGTACCGACGGTGAGGGGCGCTTTCCCGGACGTGCGCGGACCCGTCCCGGGGCCGTCCAGGCTGTCCCGGGACGGGATCCGCACGCGGCGTCGCCCGGTACGCACACGACACCGCCCGCCGGGACAGGCCCGGCGGGCGGTGCGGGGTTCGCCGACGCGGAGGCCGCGTCCGGCGAGGGGTCAGGCGCGGCGGAAGACCACCGCGATGTTGTGGCCGCCGAACCCGAAGGACTCGTTGATGGCCGCCACGTCGCCCGCGGGCATGTCCCGGGGCTTGTCACGGACGATGTCCACGGCCACGCCCGGGTCGAGCTCCTCGATGTTGATGGTCGGCGGGATGCGCCCGTCGTGCAGCGCCAGGATGGTCGCGATCGACTCCACGGCGCCCGCGCCGCCCAGCAGGTGGCCGGTCATGGACTTGGTGGAGGTCACCGCGACGCGGTCGGCGACGGAGTCGCCCAGCGCGGTGCGGATCGCGCGGGTCTCGCCCACGTCCCCGGCCGGGGTGGAGGTGGCGTGCGCGTTGACGTGCACGACGTCCTCGGGGGTGAGTTCGGCGTCGGCCAGGGCCTGGGTGATGGCGCGGGCCTGGCCGGTGCCCTCCGGCTCGGGCTGGACGATGTCGTAGGCGTCGTTGGTGTAGCCCACGCCCGAGGCGTGCGCGTACACGCGGGCGCCCCGGCGGGCGGCGTGCTCGGCCGACTCCAGGATGAGGATGCCCGCGCCCTCGCCCATGACGAAGCCGTCGCGGTCCTTGTCCCAGGGGCGGGAGGCGTGCTGCGGGTCGTCGTTGCGCGTGGACAGCGCGCGCATGGACGCGAACGAGGCGATGTTGAGCGGGTGGATCGCGGCCTCGGTGCCGCCCGCGATCACCACGTCGGCGCGGCCGGAGCGGATCATGTCCACGCCGTTGGCGATGGCCTCGGCGCTGGAGGCGCAGGCGCTCACCGGCACGTGCGAACCGGCCCGGGCGGTGTACTCCAGGCTGATCGCGGCGGCGGGGCTGTTGGGCATGAGCATGGGCACGGTGAAGGGGGAGACCCGCTTCCAGCCCTTCTCACGGAAGGTGTCGTACTGCTCCAGGATGGTGAGGATGCCGCCGATCCCGCTGGAGACCACCACGCCCAGGCGGATCGGGTCCACCTCGGGGGAGCCGGCGTCCTGCCAGGCCTCCTGCGCGGCGATCAGCGCGAACTGCTGCGTGCGGTCCAGGCGGCGCAGGCGCGGCCTGGGAAGCTTCTCGGAGGGTTCCTGCGCGATCTGGCCGGCGAAGTGCACCGGGAGCTTCTCGTGCCACTCCTCCGGCAGCATGCTGATGCCGGAGCGGCCGTCGAGGAGCGCGGACCATGTGGTCGCGACGTCACCCCCGAGGGGGGTGGTGGCGCCGAGGCCGGTGACGACGACATCGGTCTTGGACATGATCCGATCGCCCTTCTCGTGGGTCGTTCCCGGCTGCGGGCCGGGGCGTTGGCGAATGTGAGGGGAAGCCGGTCGTGACGGTGGGTCGGGCGGCGGGACGGGGTGTGCCCCGCCGCCCCGAACGGTTCTACTTCTGGATGAAGTTGATGACGTCCTGGACCGTCTTGAGGTCCTTGAGCTGGTCGTCCGGGATCTCCACGCCGAACTTGTCCTGGGCGGCGACGGCGATCTCCACCATGGACAGCGAGTCGATGTCCAGGTCGTCGACGAAGCTCTTGTCCGGGGTGACCTCGGAGGGCTCGGTCCCGACGATCTCCTCGATGATCTCGCCGAGGCCCTTCAGGATCTCCTGCTCGCTGTGCTGGGCCATGTCGTCTTTCTCCTTGCTCGGTGATTCGTGTCGGCTCAGGGACACCACGTGAGCCGCGGACTCGCGGACCCGACTGGCGTGGTGTGACCGCGGGTTCGGGCGGGTGATCAGGGAATGCGGATCACCTGGGCGGCGTAGACCAGCCCCGCTCCGAAGCCCAGGGTGAGTACGGTGCTCCCCGACGGCAGCTCCCCGCGTCCGATCATCCGCGAGAGCGCGAGGGGGATGGACGCGGAGGAGGTGTTGCCAGCGGTGACGATATCGCGGGCCACGAGTGCCTGGGGCGCGCCCAGCTTCTTGGCGATGGCTTCCACGATACGCAGGTTGGCCTGGTGGGGGACGAAGGCGGTCAGCTCCGAGGGCTCCACACCCGCCCTCTCCATGGCCTCCAGGGCGACCTTGTACAGCTCGGTGGTGGTCCAGCGGAAGACCGCCTGGCCCTCCTGCCACAGGTACTTGCCCTCGCGCAGGTGGATCTTGTCGGCCCGCTCGCCGGAGGAACCCCACACCACGGGGCCGACGCCCTGCTCCTCGGACGCGGAGACGATCGCGGCCCCGGCGCCGTCGGCGAAGATCACACAGGTGCCGCGGTCGTCCCAGTCCACCCAGTCGCTGAGCTTCTCCGAGCCGATCACCAGCACGTTGCGGGAGCTGCCGCCGCGGACCATGTCCGAGGCCACGCCCAGGGCGTAGCAGAAGCCCGCGCAGGCGGCGTTGAGGTCGAAGGCGCCCGGGGCGGTGATGCCCAACCTGGCGGCGACGGTGGCGGCCGTGTTGGGGATCTGGTCCTGCACGGTGCAGGTGGCCACGATCACCAGGTCGACGTCCTCGGGGGACAGGCCGCCGGCGGCCAGGGCCTTGCCGCCCGCCGCCACGGCCATGCTGGTCACGGTGTCCTCGGGGCCCGCGATGCGCCGCTCCCGGATGCCCACGCGGCTCTGGATCCACTCGTCGCTGGTGTCGACGCGCTCTTCGAGGTCGGCGTTGGTCATGACCCGGGAGGGCTGGTACTCGCCGAAGGCGGTGATCATCGCGCCTCCGGGAGCTCTCGGGGAGCTGAACATGGTTAGCCTTCCTGGTCGGTGGCCGCGGGGTTCCCGGCGTGCTCCTTGACGAGGGCGCCGGCGCGGTCGAGGTCGTCGGGGGTCTTGACCGCGAGGAGCTCGACCCCGCGCAGCGCGCGCTTGGCCAGGCCGGTGAGCGTGCCCGCCGGGGTGAGCTCGATCATCGCGGTCACGCCCAGGCCGGCCAGGGTCTGCGTGCACGCGTCCCAGCGGACCGGGGAGGAGACCTGGGTGATGAGGCGCTCCAGGTACTCGGGTCCGCTCTCGACCACGGCGCCGTCGGCGTTGGAGAGCAGACGCACCGTGGGGTCGGAGGGGGACAGGAGGGCCGCGGCCTCCCGCACCCGCTCCACGGCCGGGGCCATGTGCTCGGTGTGGAAGGCGCCCGCGACCGGCAGGGAGCGCAGTCGCGCCCGCTCGGGCGGGTTCTCGGCGAAGGCCGCGAGCTGCGCGGTGGTACCGGCGGCCACGATCTGGCCGGAGCCGTTGTCGTTGGCCGCGGTCAGTCCGGCGGCGGCGATCGCCGCCAGCACCTGCTCGCGGTCGCCGCCGAGCACGGCGGTCATTCCGGTCTCGGTCCGCCCCGCGGCGTCGGCCATGCCCCGGCCGCGCTCGGCGACCAATCCCAGGGCGTCCTTGGGGGACAGGACCCCGGCGATCACGGCGGCCGTGAACTCACCGACGCTGTGACCCGCGACGGCGTCCAGCAGCGCGCCCTCGGCGGGCAGCGCGGGGGAGGGTGCCGACAGGGGGCCGAGCACGGCGGAGGCCGCGATGAGGCCGGCCCCGACCAGCAGGGGTTGGGCGACCGCTGTGTCGCGGATCTCGTCCGCGTCCGCGGTGGTGCCGTAGCGCACCAGGTCCAGCTCGGCCACCTCGGACCACGCCTCGACCTGCGCGGAGACACCGGGCAGTTCGAGCCACGGGGAGAGGAAGCCGGGAACCTGGGCGCCTTGGCCGGGAGCAACGATTACAAGCACGACATCAACCTTGCCCTGTAGGAGATCACCGGTCAGAGGGGGAGGAGCACGAACTTACTCGACACCGTTTGTTGGGACTCCACAAAACGGTGCCGAACGTGCGTCCACGGGCCCGGAACCGGTGGGAGAGGTCACCCTTCGACGGTACGCTGCGCGTGCGCCCGGTGACGCCAGCGGTCCTCGTCCGCCGCGGACGCGGGGCGGCCCGTCGGGCGGGTGTCGCGGGATGCGAACCTGGAGAGGTGAACACCGAACCCCACCAGACCCCGGACGACCAGGGCACCACGGCAGCCCCGGAGGGCGCGGACATGTCCGTCCCCACGGAGCAGGAACGCGTCCGCGCCGAGACCGTGCGCCGCCTGGAGCGCTCCATGGGCGCGCTCGGCACGGCCGCCGTGGCGCGCATGGAACAGCGCCTCGGCTGGTTCCGCCGGATGTCGGCCGAGGACCGCTCGTGGATCGGCCTGGTCGCCCAGTCCGGGGTGGCCGCCTTCGTCGACTGGTTCCGCAACCCGGTGCGCGGCCGCCCGGCCATCACCGTCGAGGTCTTCGGCACCGCGCCGCGCGAGCTCACGCGCTCGGTCTCCCTCCAGCAGACCGTCGACATGATCCGCGTGGTCATCGACGTGGTCGAGGGCCAGGTGGAGGAGCTGGCCGCGCCCGGTGGCGCCCAGCAGCTGCGTGAGGCCGTGCTGCGCTACACGCGCGAGGTGGCCTTCAGCTCCGCGAAGGTCTACGCGCGCGCCGCCGAGGCGCGTGGCGCGTGGGACGCGCGTCTGGAGGCCCTGATCGTTGACGCCCTGCTGCACGGCGACCAGGAGGACGGCCTCCAGACCTGGGGTTCGGCGCTGAGCTGGTCGCACACCCCGGTCGTCGCGGTGGTCGGGGAGGTCGGCGACGACGACGGCGGCAAGGTCCTGGACGACCTGCGCTCGGCCGCGCGCCGCCTCGGCCACGACGTGCTGGCCGGGATGCAGGGCCGCCGCGTGGTCGTGGTGATCGGGGTGGGGGACCGCTACCCGGCGGAGGACCTGCCCGCGGCCGCGGCCGAACCGCTGGCCGGGCTCTTCGGCTCGGGCCCGGTGGTGGTGGGGCCGGCCGTTCCCGACCTGCGGGCCGCGGGGGCCTCGCTGCGCGCCGCGGTCAACGGGCTGCGGGCCGCCGTGGCCTGGCCGGACGCGCCGCGCCCGGTGCTCGCCGACGACCTGCTGCCCGAACGCGCGCTCCAGGGCGAGGCCGAGGCCCGCAGGCAGCTGGTCGAGGAGGTGTACGTGCCCCTGCTGGGCGCGGGGTCGCCGCTGCTGGACACGCTGTCGGTGTACCTGGAGCACGCCTCGTCGCTGGAGGCCACCGCGCGGATGCTGTTCGTGCACCCCAACACGGTCCGCTACCGGCTCAGTCGCATCGCCGAGCTCACCGGGCGCACGCCCTCCGACGGGCGCGGCTCCTTCGTCCTGCGCGTGGCGGTCGCCCTCGGGCGGCTCGCGCGGACCCACGACGCCTGACTGTGAGGATGTAGTGGCTTTTCCGAGGGGTCTGACCCCCCGCGGGCGGGGACGGCCGGTTCCGGTCGCGGCACGGCGGCGGGAACCCGTCGCGTACCCCGATCGTTGCCTGCCATGTCCGTCCCCTTATGGAAGTTTCACCAGAGCCGGGTATGTCGGTAACTGGTTGTGTACGCCCGGGGACCACATGAAAAGGGATAGCTTTGTGGTGGGCGGGTTGCCGACGGGACCGTTGAGGCTGCGTCATCCTCGGGCGGAGGTCCCCGCACCGCCCCGTCACGACGTTCTTGGGGGGTCAACGCTGTGGTCGAGCGACCGAGGATAGGGTCCCGGCTCTTCCGTCCGATGATCGATTACGTTCTCGCGCCCACTCAGGAGGGTGAGCTGCGCAGACGGGCGCTGTTCTGGCTCCCCGCGCCGCTGCCCGTGCTGGGCGTGGTCCACCTGCTGGTCGGCGGCGAACTGGCCGCCTCGGGGTGGACGATACTGCTGGCCGCCAGCGTGGGCGTGGGGACGATGCTGCTCGCGCTGGTCGTGCAGCCCACACCCCTTCCCGAGGGGTTGGTGCCGCAGGTCTCCGCGCGCCGCTCGCTGCACCGCTTCCGCCAGTTCACCGGGCTGCGCATCACGCTGGCCCTGGTCCCGGTGGTGATCGGCGCGGCCGCGGCGGTGATCGGCGGGGGCATGTACCCGCTGTTCGCCGCGTTGGCGCTGGCCTGGCCGCAGCTGCTGCTGGCCCTGCCCACCTTCTTCACCATCACCAAGGCGCGCCGGGCCATGGAGGCGTGGGGCACCACCGCCTACCTGTGGCACGCGCTGTCGCGCCCGGCGAAGGTGACCTGGCCGGTCATCACCCCCGCGGTGCGCAACTGGCGCTCCTGGCGGGCCGAGAACGCACGGCAGGACCGGCGCAAGTCGGAGGAGGAGCGGGCCTGGAAGGAGGCCGTGCGCGAGGAGAACGAGCAGGTGCGCGACACCGCCGCCGATCCGGCCGCCACGGAGCGCACCCGGCCCATCCGGCCGGTGGACCAGGAGGCCACCGACGTGCTCCCGCACCTGGAGTCCGGGCGCCCGAAGGCGTCCCCGGGCACCGACGAGGAGAAGCCGACCGAGGTCCTGCCGCACCTGGGCGCCCCGTCGGGGGACGGGGAGTGCGGCAGGGAGGTCCGGCCGACCCGGGCGATGTTCCACCTGGACGGGGACGCCAAGACCGAGGGCGACGGGGAGGACGACGCCAGGGCGGAGGGCGCCCCCGCCCGCACGCCCCGCGGCACGGTGAACCGGGCCCGCCACATCCTGGAGCAGGGCAGCGGAGCCCTCGGGCTCTCGGTGCGCAAGCCCCGGCGCGGCGCCCAGCCCAGCCGGCGCCCGACGCCCAACAAGCCCTGACCTGTCCCGACAAGCCCTGACCCGTCCGGGGGCGCCGCCGGTCAGCCCTGACCCGCGGCGCCCCCGGCGGCGTTCCGCGCCCGCTCCGGACGAGGGGCCGGACACGGGGCCAGGGGCTCAGAGGTCCGCGGTCATGCGCACGTCGGGCAGCGCATCGCCCCCGCCCCGGGCGCAGTGGTACCAGGAGGCCCGCGCCCCGCGCCCGTCGAAGTCGACCTCGCCCAGGGTGTTGCCGAAGTAGGGGGCCGACCCCAGGTCCCAGCTCAGATCGGGCTCGGGGACCCGCGCCAGCCGCGTCAGCAGCCACCCGATCGCGCGCAGCGGGCGGCTCACCGACAGCCGGACCATGCGGCGCATGCTCGTCGGGGCCTGGTTGCACAGCGGGGAGGAGACCAGCTGGGTCACCCGGCTCGTGCCGCCCCCGCGGTGACGGGCGCGCGCCAGGTAGGAGAAGTGCACGTCCCCGCCCAGGAACAGCACGGTGGCCGGTTCCGGGCCCCGTTCGCCCCGCGCCAGCTCTCCCACGGCGTCGGACAGGCGGCGGAAGGAGTACTGGAAGGCGGCCCAGTGCTCCAGGTCGATGTCCTGGCGCAGCCGCTCGGCGGGCCCGCTCAGCCACCGCCCCCAGGCGCCCGCGCACACCGCCTCGTTCCAGGCCTCCAGCCGGTGCACGGCCGGGGGCAGCAGCACCGGGACGGTCGAGGCGACCACGACGTGGTCCGGTCCGCCGGTCAGGTGCCCGTCCAGCCAGTCGTGGCCCTGGGGCCCCAGGATCGACCTGGACCCGTCGGAGGTGTCGCCCTCGCCCAGGGCGCGGGAGCAGCGGGTGTCGACCATTATCAGCCGGACCCCGCCGAAGTCGTGGTGGTGCCCCCACTGGTAGCTCGACGGCTCGTTGTGGGCCCGCCAGGCGAAGGCGTCGACCAGGTCCCCGGCGTCGCCGTCGGCGTCGCGCACCCGCTTCCACAGCCGGTTCTCGTCCCTCTCCTGCTCGGAGAGGTTGCCCAGGTGCTGGTACACCCAGTAGGAGCCCAGGCCGCTGGTGATGCGCCTGCGCCACCAGGGGCGCCGGTCCATGGCGCGCCGCCAGGCGGCCGAGGTGTTCCAGTCGTCGCGGACGTCGTGGTCGTCGAAGACCATCAGGGTCGGCACGGTGGACAGCAGCCACCGCACCTGCGGGTCATTCCAGGCCTGCCGGTACAGCTCGGCGTACTCGTCGTAGTAGACGACCTCGTCGTCGGGGTCGTCGTCGGCGCCCCCGCGTGCGCGCCGCTCGCGCAGGAACGCGAGCATCGACTCCTGCACCTCGTCGGCGTAGACCTGGTCGCCGATGAGCAGCAGCGCCAGGTTGCCCCCGACCGGTTCGCGGGCCAGCCGCCGGGCCGTGGCGCGCAGCATGTCGGGGCCGTAGCGGACCACGCCCTCGGGGGAGTCGTGGGTGGGCGTGTGGCAGGACCCGTACAGCAGCCGCGTGGGCGCCTCCGGATCCACGGTGCGCACGGTGCTGGGCGGGAAGGGGCTGTCCGGCTCCGGCCAGACCCGGTCCTCGTCCAGGAACACCTCGTAGGGCAGGCGCGCACCCCGGGCCAGCCCCCCGACCGTGCAGACGGCGTAGTGGTGGCCGTGCACGGTGAAGGTCCGCGCGGTCGCCTCGGCGGCGCCGTCGACCACGACACGCACAGCACAGGGGGCGTCCGTCTCCACCCACACCGTGGCGCTGGTCTCCCCCGGGTGCCTGAGCAGGGGCCCCAGGAGTAAAGAAGCAGTCACCGTTTCGCCTCCCTTCGACCAGGTTCGCACATGTGGGGGACGAGTATGGACCCTCGCGGGGCCGAGCGCCATCCACAGCCGGGACCGGGATGGTTGCACGAGCGCCGCGCCTGCGCGAAGGTGGCGCTATGAGGACACAGATCCTGGAGCTGCACACCGGTGGATCGGAGAGCGTCACCGACATCACCCGCCAGTGCGGCGACTTCGTGGCCGAGACCGGAGGGGACGGACTGCTCAACGTCTTCGTCCCGCACGCCACGGCGGGTGTGGCGATCATCGAACTCGGGGCGGGGTCCGACGACGACCTCCTCGCCTCACTGGCCGACCTGCTGCCCGCCGACGACCGGTGGCGGCACAGGCACGGCTCGCGGGGTCACGGCAGGTCGCACGTGATGCCCGCCTTCGTCGCACCCCAGACCACCGTCCCGGTCGTCGGCGGAAGACTCGAGCTGGGCACGTGGCAGTCCATCGCCGTGGTGGACCTCAACGTGGACAACCCCGACCGGAGAGTGCGCCTGTCCTACCTCTCGTCCTGACGGCGAAGGTTTGGCAGCGCGTTGACGGAACATGCCGCTAGCGTGTGAACTAGGCCATCAGCGATGGTCAGCGGACCCACGTGACGGGCGCGCAAACAGCCCGGCATCGTTGTGACAACTGCTTCGTGCAGGCAAGATTGAGAAAAACCATCTGTGGAGGAGAACTTTCGTGAGCGCGACCGCGGGCCAGGCACAGAGCGAACGCGGCTTGGCTGACCGACTCGGATTCAAGCCGGGTCAGGTGGTGCAGGAATTCGGCTTCGACGACGACGTCGACGAGAACCTGCGCGCATCCATCACCGAACTCACCGGTGAGGAGCTGGTCGACGAGGACTACGACGGCGACGTCGACGCGGCACTGCTGTGGTGGCGGTCCGACGAGGAGGAGGACCTCACCGACGCGCTGATGGACACGGTGACCACCATCGCCGACGGCGGGACCATCCTGGTGCTCACGCCCAAGGCGGGGCGTGAGCTGCACGTGTCCCCCAACGAGGTCGCCGAGGCCGCGTCGACGTCGGGCCTCTCCCAGACCAGCGCAGTCAGCATCGGCGCCGACTGGTCGGGTACGCGCCTGGTCGTTCCCAAGCGGTGACGGACATCACCCGCGAAGGGTGAGGCATCCGGTGCCGCGCGTCCCAGAGGCGGGCGCGCGGCGCTGAGGAGTGCCCGCCGACGAAAGGGAACCATGACCGCCCCCGTGGGCGCTCCCGCGCCCGACTTCACCCTCCAGGACCAGTACGGCCAGGACACCTCCCCGGTGCGGGGCCGCCCCGTCCTGCTGGTCTTCTACCCGCTGGCCTTCTCGGGCGTGTGCTCGGGAGAGCTCGCCGAGCTGAGCGCGCGCCACCCCGAGTTCGCCGGGCTCGGCGCCGAGGTCCTGGCGGTGTCGGTGGACTCCGTCTTCGCCCTGCGCACCTGGTCCGACCGGGAGGGCTTCCCGTTCCCCCTGCTGTCGGACTTCTGGCCGCACGGCGGCGTGGCCCGGGCCTACGGGGTGTTCGACCCCAAGCGGGGCACCGCGCGGCGGGGGACCTTCCTGATCGACGCGGGGGGTGTCGTGCGCTGGTCCACCCTCACGGGGTTCTCCGAGCCCCGTGACGTGGACGAGTACCTGCGGCAGCTGCGCGAGCTGGTCTGAGAACCCAGGCGCGGCGATTCCGGCGAAGCGGTATGATCTCGTCCGACGCACGGGCGCGTAGCTCAGTTGGTTAGAGCAATTGCCTTACAAGCAATAGGTCAGGGGTTCGAGTCCCTTCGCGCCCACGTGACGCGGGCTGCTGCTCGGGGGGTTCGAGGCCGCCTCGCCGCAGCCCGCGACGCCTTCGGGGGGAGACCCCCCGGACCCCCCGAGGTACCCCCCTGTGATCGGGGCCGCGGTGATCGACCGGGTGGATGAGGGGCTCTCTTTCCTCGTGGGGCTTCGCCCCGGGGGTTGTAGTTGGTTCGCCCAGGGTCCACTCGACTTCGAGACGACCCTGCTCGGGGGGGTTCGAGGCCGCATCACCGGGTCGTTCCGTCGTTTCCTCTGGGGGACGACCCCCGCGCCCCTCAGGCCAACGCACCCCGACGCACTCAGGGCCGGTTCGCGAGTCGGCTCGTAGGCGGTCCACGAGATCCCGTCCGATCTTCCCGATCGAGCGGGATCTCGTCGTTTCCGGGCTCGTCGGGATGGTTCGGATGTCAGCCCGAGAACATCCTCCCGCCCGTCGTGTCGTCGGCGAGGCGCCCCAACCGGTTGCACGTTAAGAGGTACCCGGTTCCGATTTCGCCGTTGGATGACAGTGAATTCGCAGTTCACATGGTCTGTTAGGTAGTTGAGGCGTTCAGCCTTCATGCAAACGGTTGCACTAACCCCCCTTGACATGGAAAGCGCTTTCTCTACTCTCGAGGAAAGCGCGTCAACGCTTGTGCTCTACTACGAAGGGTGAGCAGTGAGACGATCAACCACGCGTCGACTCCTGTCGACGCTGGCCGCCGCGACCGTGGTGGCGGCCGGTCTGGCCCTGCCGATGGCCTCGGCCTCGGCGCAGACCGGTAGCGCCACGGGTTACGCGACCCAGAACGGCGGGACCACCGGCGGCGCGGGCGGACAGACGGTACGGGCCACGAGCGGAACCCAGATCCACGAGGCCCTGTGCAACCGGTCCAGCGCCAGCACCCCGATCATCATCGAGGTCGAGGGAACCATCAACCACGGCAACACCTCCAAGGTGTCGGGCGACAGCTGTGACACCGCCGACGACGTGATCGAGCTCAAGAACATCAGCAACGTCACGATCGTCGGCACCGGCAGCGGAGCCGTGTTCGACCAGCTGGGCATCCATATCCGGGATTCCAGCAACATCATCATCCAGAACGTGACCGTCCGGAACGTCAAGAAGTCCGGCTCGCCCACGTCCAACGGCGGCGACGCCATCGGGATGGAGAGCGGAGTCCGCAACGTCTGGGTCGACCACGTCACCCTGGAGGCGTCGGGCGGGGAGTCGGAGGGCTACGACGGCCTCTTCGACATGAAGAACAACACCCAGTACGTCACCCTCTCCTACAGCATCCTGCGCAACTCCGGCCGCGGCGGTCTGGTCGGGTCCAGCGAGAGCGACCGCTCGAACGGCTACGTCACGTACCACCACAACCGGTTCGAGAACCTCGACTCGCGCGCGCCCCTGCTGCGCGGCGGCATAGGCCACATGTACAACAACCACTACGCGGAGCTCCACGAGTCCGGGATCAACTCCCGGGCCGGGGCCAGAGCGAAGGTGGAGAACAACTACTTCGAGGACTCCAAGGACGTCCTGGGCACCTTCTACACCGACGAGAGGGGTACCTGGGAGGTCGGGGGCAACATCTTCGACAACGTGACCTGGTCCAGCGAGGGCGACGAGAACTACCCCGCCGGGCCCAACCCCCAGTCCACCACGTCGGTGAGCATCCCCTACTCCTACGAGCTCGACGACGCCGGGTGCGTGCCGGAGATGCTGGGCCAGATCGCGGGCGCGAACACGGGCAACCAGGTCTCGGACGGCAACTGCGAGGCGGAGAACCCGCCGGACCCCGACCCCACCGACCCGCCGGACCCGGACCCGACTGACCCGCCGGACCCGGACCCGACCGACCCGCCGGACCCGGACCCGACTGACCCGCCCGAGGGGACCAACCTCAGCAGCGGGGCCGGCGCCGACGGTTCCGGCAAGGCCAGCGGGACCAGCTACGGGAACGTCGTCGACGGTGACATGGGCACCTACTGGTCGCCGAGCGGCTCGACCGGTCGCATCTCGGTCAAGTGGGACTCCAACACCACGGTGTCCACGATCAACATCCGTGAGGCGGCCGGAGCCGAGGGCAACATCGGCTCCTGGCGGGTCGTCGACCACGACACCGGTGACGTCCTGGCCACCGGAAGCGGAGCGGGTGTCATCGACGTCGACCCGACGACGCTGCGGAAGATCAACTTCGAGATCACCAGCTCGAACGGCACGCCGCGCGTCGCCGAGTTCGAGACCTACGCCGGCTAGCCGCCGACCGTAACCGGTTCGGCTGAGAGTGCCGGAGCCGACCGGACAGCGGCCGGTCCGTCCGAAGGAATCGGGCGGACCGGCCGCTCCCGGCGTTGACGCCGGGGCCGGGCCGCGGGTGCCACCTCGGCGGCACTACCTGCCCAGGTTCCGGAACTGCCGCACCGCCAGCGGGACGAAGACCAGCATGATCACGACCGGCCAGACGAGTGCGCCGCCGATCGCGTGTCCGTCGATCCAGTAACTCGTCTCCCCGGCGCCCGCGCCGGGGGTCGCGAAGAGCTCGCGGATCGCGTTCGCCGTCGAGGACACCGGGTTCCACGCCGCGACGGCCCCGAGCCAGCCCGGCATCATCTCCGGGGGCGCGAAGACCGAGGAGATGAAACCGAGCGGGAAGGCGACGGCGAAGAGGGAGCCCGCCACCTCGGTGTTCCTGATCATCAGGCCCAGGTAGATGCCCACGAAGATCAGGGCGAGCCGCAGCCACAGCAGCAGTGCGAAGGCGGACAGCGTCTCGACCGGGCTTCCGCCCGCACGCCAGCCGATGATCAGCGCCAGTCCCGCGATGACCGCGAGGTCGATCGCCGCCTGGATGATGTCGGCGACCCCGCGGCCGGTCACCACGGCCGACGGGGACATGGGCATGGACCGGAAACGGTCCATGAACCCCTTCTCCTTGTTCAGGGTCACGGAGAACGCCGTGTTCATGAACCCGAAAGCCATGATCATCGCGAACATGCCGGGCATGGCGTAGTCGATGTACCCCTCGCCCGCGCCCTGCCCGGTGACGTCCATGGCCGAGCCGAAGACGTAGACGAACATGAGCACCATCACCACCGGCATACCGAGCTGCCAGGCGAAGGTGGAGGGCTGACGTGCCAGGTGGGTGAACTCCTGCACGACGATCGTCCAGCAGTCCCTGACGGCCCAGACGAGACGGGAGACGGGGTCCGACGGGGGGATCCGGGAGGCCGGGAAGGGCGGGGACGTCGGGTCGGTGGCGTTCATCGGGCGGTCTCCTTGGCGAGCCGTGCGGTCAGGTGGAGGAAGGCCTCGTCGAGGGTGGGCCGGCGTAGCCCGATGTCCACGATCTCCAGGCCCCGCTGGCGGACCTCGGCGGCGACCTCGGTCAGCGCGCGGACGCCGTCGGCGACGGGGACGCTGATGCTTCCCCCGGCGAGGGCCACGTCGACGCCGGCCACCCGGCCGACGATCTCGGCGACCTGGGGCAGCGCGTCGGGATCCGCGACGGCGACCTCGAGCCGTTCGTCACCGATCCGCCGCTTCAGCCCGGCCGGGGTGTCGTCGACGAAGTTCCTGCCCTCGTCGATGACGCTGATCCGGTCGCAGAGCTGGTCGGCCTCGTCGAGGTAGTGGGTGGTCAGCAGCACGGTGGTGCCCTGCGCGGCGAGCTCGCGCACCGCCTGCCAGACCTCGCGCCGCCCCGCGGGGTCCAGGCCGGTGGTCGGTTCGTCCAGGAAGAGCACATCCGGGGCGAGGATCATGCTGGCTGCAAGGTCCAGCCTGCGACGCATCCCGCCGGAGAAGGTCCTGGGCGAGCTCTTCGCGGTGTCCGCCAGCCCGAAGAGCTCCAGCAGTTCGTCGGCACGACGGCGGGCCGCTGCCTTGTCCAGCCGGAAGAGCCGTCCGAAGGTGGTGAGGTTCTGCCGGGCGCTGAGGAGGTCGTCGACGGCGGTCTGCTGCCCGACCAGGCCGATGCTCGCACGGACCTCTCGCGGCTGGGCGCGCACGTCGTAACCGGCGACCGACGCCTTCCCGGCGTCGCCTCTGGTGAGCGTGGCGAGGATGCGCACCGTCGTCGTCTTCCCCGCACCGTTGGGACCGAGCAGTCCGTGGACCGAACCGCGTGGCACCGCGAGGTCCACCCCGTCGAGGGCGAGCTTCTCCCCGTACCGCTTGGTCAGACCACTGGTCAGGACCGCTGGTTCCGATGACCCCACGGGAGCCTCCTGGTTTCTGGGTACGTTGTACGCAGCACGGTAGCGTACGCTGTCCGCAGTACGCAACCGCCTCCGCGTCGATGGAGAGGGCATGACCGAGGAAAACCCGCTCGCCCGGAGCCAACAGCTGCTCTGGGAGGGCCTTCCCGAGTCCCGGAAGGGCCCCAAACCCGCCCTGTCCCTGGAGCGGATCGTGAACACCGGCATCGCCATCGCCGAGGCCGAGGGCATCGAGGCCCTGTCCATGCGCAAGCTGGCCGCGGCGCTCGGGATGGGCACGATGTCCCTGTACCGCTACGTCCCGAGCAAGTCCGAGCTGCTCAACCTCATGCTCGACCACGTCAGCGGCACTCAGCTCGGCCGCCTCGACCCGGACGGCGGCTGGCGGGACACGCTCGCCACCGCCGCATGGCGGGGCCGGGAGCTGTACCTGCGGCACCGGTGGCTGCTCCAGGTCAACTGGAGTCGGCCGGTGCTGGGTCCCAACAGCGTCGCGGAGATGGAGGAGACCATGTCCGGCCTGGCGGACCTGCCCTTCAGCGACCAGGAGAAGTTCATGGTGATCTCCTTGCTGGACTCCTATGTCACCGGTTCGGTACGCCAGAGGATCCTGCACGAGAACGCCACGGTCGAGAGCGGCATGACGGACGAGGAGTTCTGGGGCAACCAGCTCTCGGTACTGGTCAAGGCCATGGAGTCCGGTGACTTCCCGACCATGGCGGCCATGGACGATGACGCCTTCGACGCCGACTGGGAGGAGACCTTCGCCCTGGGGCTGAGGTTCGTGCTGGACGGAATCGACCGGGAGGTGGCGCGCCGGGCCGCCCGTTGAGCGGGCGTCGGTACGGGGAGAAGGGTCGTCGGGGCTCCTGGCAGCCGCCTCCACGTGCTGTCAGGCGGCGACACGACACATCACACTGGTCCTCACCGACTGGCGCGTTCCCATGCCAGTGAGTGTGTCGCCGCCGAGCGGAAGCGGGAAACCGGCTGACGCGGGGCCCGCGCGTGTGCGACCGTGGCCGACGGGCCGGACTCCACGCGGCGCGGGCGCACCCGCCCGTCCGGCAGCCCGGGGAGGAGCGCACATGCGCGTGTACTACGACACCGAGTTCGTCGAGCGGGGGCCGGAGCACCCCCTGGTCCTGGTCAGCATCGGCATGGTGGCCGAGGACGGCCGCGAGCTGTACGCGGTCAGCTCCGAGTTCGACCAGGACCTCGTGCGCTCGCACCCGTGGCTGTCCGAGCACGTCTGGCCGCAGCTGCCGCTGCGCGGCGGACCGGAGGGCGCCGTCCTGGACACCGGCCACCCGCACGTGCGCACCCGTGGGGAGATCGCGCGCATGGTGCACGAGTTCCTCCGCGCCACCCCCGAACCGCAACTGTGGGCGTGGTACGGCTCGTACGACCACGTACTGCTGTGCCAGCTGTGGGGGACGCCCCGGGAGATGCCGCGCGAGGTGCCCTTCCTCACCCACGACCTCAAACAGGAGGCGGTCCGGCTCGGGGACCCGAGGCTTCCGCCCCAGAAGTCGGGGCTGCACCACGCCCTCGCCGACGCCCGGCACCTGATGCGGCGCGCACGGTGGCTGGAGGAGCACTTCTGACCTGGGCCTCCCCTGTCAGGGGCCTTCCCGGAGCTCCCGGCCAGCGGCGGCCGGTCCCCGGTGGCGGCCCGACCTCCGAGGCGGCCTCCGTCCGTGTCCGAATACCCGGGGCATCGGGATTTTCCAAGTATCCGGGTGCCCTGGGCATCCCACCGTAGGATGGGTGGACGCCGAAGCGAGGGGAAGCACGATGGTCCGGCTCACCAGGGCGCAGCGCCAGGCCCGCAACCGGGCGCGCGTGCTGTCCGCGGCCGGGGACGAGTTCGCCGAGCACGGCTTCCGCGACGCCAAGGTCGACCGTATCGCCGAACGGGTCGACCTCACCCGGGGCGCGGTCTACTCCAACTTCCCCGGCAAGCGCGCCCTGTACCTGTCGGTGCTGGCCGACGCCGCCGAGCGCTCCGCCGAGGCCGCCCGCCCCGAACCCGGGTACACCGCCCGCACGGCACTGGGCGCGCTCGCCCGCGCCTGGGCCTCCCGGCTCCCCACCACCGGCGAGTCCCCCCTGACCGGGACGGCGCTTCCGCCCGAGGTCCTCTCCGACGAACCGGTCCGGACCGCCTTCGCCCAGCTCATGCGGCTGAACGCGCTCCTGCTCGGTCTGTCCCTGGAGGCGTTGGAACCCCCGTCCGACCCCGGTGGGCGCCGGGTGCGCGTGGCCGGGACCGTGCTCACCACCCTGTACGGGACCGGCCAGCTGGCCGGGGTCGCGCCCGGCTTCGCGGACCCCTTCGCGGTGGTGCGCGCCTGCGAGCGCCTGGCCGACCTGGACCTGGAGGACGCCTGGCCGCCGCCCCACCTGGCGCACGTGCGCCAGGCCCTGCCCGCCGACGAGGAGTGGTCGCCGCCGGGGGCCTTCGACGCGGTCCGCAGGCGCCCCGTGTCCCTGGCCGAGGACGGGATCGTGGCGGTCCTGGGCACGCAACGCCTCGAAGCGGCGGAGGAGGCGCTGCGCTCCGCGCCCGCGGGGTCCTCGGTGACCGCCGTGGTGGTCACCGAGGACCCGGACGAGCTGACCCCGCTCGCGCGGCTGGCCGTGGCCGACCTGTGCGGCTGCCTGCGCCAGGCCTTCCCCGAGCGGGCCTGGCCGCGCCTGCGCGTGGTGTTCGACGCCTCCGGTGAGATCGCCGCCGCGGCGGGCGTGCCCGTGGTCGGCGACGCCACCGAGGCCGCCGTCCGCGTCGCCGACGGTCGGATCACCGCCCGTTCCGACGCCCGCGGAGCAGGTCACGCCGTCGCCGCGGGCCTCGGCGCGAAGGCGGGCTGCCGGTAGACGACCCCCGGACAGGAGGCCCCGTCACCGGTCGGGATCCTCCTCCGGTGCCGGGGGCCGACCGCCCAGGGCGCGCAGCACCCGCGCTCCCTCCGGGTCCGCGCCCGCGGCGCGGGCACGCGCCGCCTCGGCCGAGCCGAACCCCGCCACCGCCCAGGCCGCGACCTCCCCGCGGGGCACGCCCTCGTCCCACCACTCGCACATGAGCGCCAACGCGTCGCGGCCGTCCCCGGCCAGCGCCGCGCCCTCCCGGGGGGAGAACCCGATCGCCCGGTACACCCGGGCCTGCGCGGGGTCCACCCCCGCGCGGGCCCACGGCACGGCGTCGGTCCCGTCCCAACCCGTGTCCAGATAGGCGCGCGCGGTCGCCGCGGGCACCCCCGCCGACAGCAGGGCGTCCATGGTCTGGGCCTGTCCCTCGCTCAGGTCCAGGCCGGGGGCCCGCCGCACCGGCAACAGGGCCCCCAGCAGCCGTCGGGGCCGGGGGCGCTCGCCCGCCAGGTGCCGTTCGGCCGCCTCGGCGGGGGAGTAGCCCAGCTCGTGCCAGCGCACGGCGTCCTTCGGGGTCATCCCCGCGCGGAGCATGGGCCGGACTGTGTAGGGGGTCATCCCGGCCGTGCGCCACTCCAGGGCGGGGCCGGGCCGGTACACGCCGCTGCCGCGCCAGCGCTCGGCGGCGTCCAGCACGAACCCGGCGTCGATCCAGCGGCGGGCGTCCGCCACGGTGAAACCGCGCGCGGTCCACAGGTGCAGGTCCTCGGGTTCGGGCTCGTGGTCGTCGAACGCGACGTTCATGGTCTCCTCCGTCCGTCAGGGCCCTCACCGGGGCCCGGGTCCGTGGGCGGCGCCGTGCCGTGGGCACCGGCAACCGTTCGTTCGTGTCGTGGGTCGGCGGGCAGGGGCACCACGTGGGCCCAGTCCGGCGGTGGCGGCGGCTCGACGGGACCGCCGACCAACCCGACCACGACCGGTACCGGCGGGCGCCCGCCCGGCCAGGGGGTGTGCCCGTCGGTGAGCACCAGCAGCAGGTCCGGCCGGGGGCGCGTCGCCACCGCCGCCGCGATCCCCTCGCGCAGGTCGGTGCCCCCGCCCCCGACCAGCCGGATCTCCCGCGCCCGGCGCACCGTCTGCACGGGGTGGGCGCGCAGGTCGCAGCAGACCACCCGCAACCGTCGGCCGGGGCCGCAGACCCGGGCGAGCACGGCGGCTGTCTCGGCCAGGAACACCTCCAGCACCGGGTCCGGGACACTGCCGGAGGTGTCCACCACCACGGCCACCTCCGGAGCCGGGGCGACCATCGACGGCAGCACCGCCGTCCCGCCGGGCAGCCGGGGGCCGGGGCGGCGCGAGGGGCGCCGGTAGGAGAAGTCCGTCCGGCCCGCCGCCCGGTGCGCGCCCCGCCGCACGACCGCGCCCAGCCGGGCCCGCCAGTCCACCGACGGGCGCAGCCGCTCCCGCGCCCACCGCAGCCACCCGCCCGGAACCCCGGTCCGCGCGGCGGCCCGGGCGGTGACCTCCCTGGCCAGCGTCAGCTCCAGCAGGTCCCGTTCCAGGGGGTCCAGACCGCCGGAGGCCCCCGCCGACGCCAGCCGTCCCCGCGTCCCGTGGACGGCGCCGCCGCAGTCCACCGGGTCGGCGACGCCCCGCCCGCCCCGGGAGTGGGCCTCCTCCAGCACCTCGATCAGCGACACGTACTCCTCGGCCAACCGCCCCTCCGGCAGACCCAGCGCGCGCGGCGAGAGCACCCCGTCCGGGACGGGCAGCCCGTCGGCCTCCAGGTCGTCGTTGACCTCGGCGTCCGCGGCCCGGTTCCACAGGCGCGCGTCCCGCTCGGGGTCCCCGTCCCCACCGGCGGCCGGACCGGGGCCCCGCCCCGACGCGGACCCCGGTGCGGACCCCTCGGCGGCGGGGGACCGCTCCGCGTGGCGGCGGACCAGGTGTCCGATCCCGTGCAGCAGCCACCAGCCCAGCTCCTCCACCGGGGTCGCGGCCACCGTGCCGGGGTCCAGGTGGACGTTCCACCGGATGTCGGCGGGCAGCGCCCGAAAGTCCGGGTCGGCCACCGGCTCACCGGTCTCCTCGTCCAGGCGCGGCTCCATGACGACCGGGGTGAGCGCGAACAGCGCGTGCGCCAGGTACGGGGCGCGGGCGGCCGCCCACAGCCGCGCCGACGCGAACCGGTCCAGGGTCGGGGCCCGCGGGTCGCGCGCGCTCACGGCAGCATCCCCGCCGAACGCAGGACCGGGGCCAGGTCGAGCAGTGCCCGGGGCGTGGCCGCGCCCTCCGGCCGCCCGGCGGCCAGGGTGCGCGCCGCGGTCGCCGCCACGTCCGGGACGGTCCGCGCCACCCGGGCCACGACCTCCCAGGACCGCTCCCAGACCTCGGCTCCCCCGTCGGCGATCACGTGCGCGGCCAGCGCGCCGAGCAGGGCGTACAGCCGGTCCGCGCGGTCGGGCAGCGCGGCGGCGGGGTCGGCGAG
The DNA here is from genome assembly GCF_965343085.1 of Nocardiopsis synnemataformans. Taxonomy (NCBI): domain Bacteria; kingdom Bacillati; phylum Actinomycetota; class Actinomycetes; order Streptosporangiales; family Nocardiopsidaceae; genus Nocardiopsis; species Nocardiopsis synnemataformans. The sequence goes on from NZ_CBDRFA010000065.1 coordinate 49,144, forward strand.
CAGTTCCTCGGGGGAGGGCAGGTCCAGGGTGCGCAGCCACGAGAGCGCCTCGAAACCCGCGGCCTCGCCCACCGCCCCGACCACCAGGGCGGCCACGGCCTGCTCCGTGCCGGGGTTGGCCCGGCCCGCCGCGAGGGCCACCGCCGCCATCTCCCAACTGCGCGGACTCGGCCAGCCGCGCCCGGAGCGCTCGGGGGAGTCGGGGACCGAGAGCACGAGTTCGGGGCGCACCCGCAGGAACGCGCCCACGGTCGCCCGGGCGGCGGCCACGCGCGCGGGGCCCGGGGGCTCGGGGCGGTGCGGCCCGGAGGCGAAGCCGCGGACGAACCCCTCGGCCACGTCGGCGGCGCCGACCTCCCAGTCCAGGTGGACGAGCCGGTTGGCCAGGGGAGCGGACAGCTCCCAGCCGTCGGCGGCCAGCCCGGGCGGGTTGGCCGCGGCGACCACGCGCACCCCCTCGGGCAGGTCGAGGTCTCCCACGGCGCGTTCGAGCACCACGCGCAGCATGGCCGCCTGGACCGCCGGGGGCGCGGTGGTCAGTTCGTCGAGGAAGAGCAGGCCCGAGCCCCGTGCGGCCAGGCGCTCGGCCCAGCGCGGGGGAGCGAACCAGGTGCCGCCGTCGCGGACGACGGGCAGCCCGGAGAAGTCGCTGGGTTCGCGGACGGAACCCACCACCACCTCCACGGGCAGCTCCAGCGCGCGGCCCAGTGCCGCCACCGCGGAGGTCTTGCCGGTCCCCGGCGCGCCCCACAACAGGACGGGCAGGTCGGCGCGGACGGCGAGCGCGAGTGCCGTGCGGACGGCGGAATGGGACGTCATCTGGTCCTCCGGAGGGTGCGCGGGCAGGGCGGAGCGACGCGTGGCACGTGCGTCCCCGCTGGTGACGGAGGTGTTGTGCCTCCATGAGTCAACGTAGGTTGACTCATGGGAAAAGTCAATCGACGTTGACGATGGGGTGGTGTGGCGGGGGAAGGGTCGCGGCCCGCCTCCGGGTGCGGGTGCGACGCGGTCCTGCTTTGCGGCCCGTCCCGGCAGGGGCTACCGTGAGAATTCGGATGTTGAGATCATCTGGCCTCGGGGGGCGACCCCGCCGAACCACCCGGGCGCTGCCCGCGTGAGGAGAACGTTTCTAGTGACACGCACCGGTGCCAGTGGGCCCCTGCTCAAGTGCTCGTTCTGCGGCAAGGACCAGAGCCAGGTCCGCCGCCTCATCGCCGGGCCCGGTCACATCTGTATCTGTGACGAGTGCGTCGGCCTGTGCAACGAGATCATGGAAGAGGAGGAGGGCGTCCTCCCCTCGGAGACCGA